>NZ_JBCOMI010000007.1:0-166522 GCF_040924245.1 Ruminococcus sp. J1101004sp1_RTP21198st1_B9_RTP21198_201120
AGAAGCAGTCCATTGCCCTACTGCAGTCCGTAAGAAGTGAAAAATACGGCTGTAAAGATCTGATTAAAATAGAGGGGCTTACAGAGCCTGAGCGTCTTGAAGTCCTTGGTTATTTAAACGATGGAGTCACTTTGATCGTAATTCGTGATGGAAAGGTGGTAAAAAAATATCATCCTGTTCCGCCAAGAACTTTAAAAAATGTAATCAAATGCAAAAATCCCCGCTGCATTACCAGTACGGAAGCAAACTGCGAGCATATCTTCAAATTGTCCTCCAGTGGAAAATATAGATGTATTTACTGCAACCAGGAAGCTTCCCTCTTAAGATAGAAACTACCAACCCCTCCCTTGTATGTCGCTTAAGAGGAAAATACCCTTTAGGTTTATTTCTATTCCTAAAGGGTATTTAAAAAAATATTTAAATGCATTAGCAGTCATGGCAATAATAGGGATCGTCTTTGCCAGTTCATGGGAACTTCTGCGGATTGCTTTCGTTGCCTCATAGCCATTCATAACCGTCATCTGCAAATAAAGTCGCATACAAGGATCCAATCACACCCGCACCATAAATCAATATTCTCATAAGAAACATTCCTCTTACCCCAGTGCCACATCCAGGATCATCATCAAACTAAATCCAAGTGCAAAGAAAAGCGTACCAATATTCGAGTGCTGTCCCTGAGACATTTCCGGGATTAGTTCTTCAACCACGACATACAACATGGCTCCTGCTGCAAAGCTCAGTAAATATGGTAATGCCGGGATTACCAGCTGTGCAGCAAGAATCGTCATTACTGCTCCAATCGGTTCAACCACTCCTGAAAGTACACCTCCCAGAAATGCCTTTCTTTTACTTTCACCCTCTGCCCTAAGCGGCATGGATATAATCGCTCCTTCCGGAAAATTCTGGATAGCAATTCCAAGTGATAAAGCAAGTGCACTTGTTGCTGTAATCTGTGCATTTTCAGCAAGAAATCCTGCATACATTACACCAACTGCCATACCTTCAGGGATGTTATGCAATGTAACTGCCAACACCATCATCGTAGTACGGCCAAGTTTGCTTTTCGGTCCCTCTGCCTGATCACTTCCAACATGAAGATGCGGAATCAAATGATTAAGTGCGAGCAAAAACAATATACCCATCCAGAACCCAACAACTGCCGGAACAAACGATAAAGTTCCCATATTCTCAGATTGTTTAATTGCCGGAATCAGAAGACTCCAGATTGAAGCAGCAACCATTATACCTGCTGCAACCCCTGCAAGTGCACGTTGCACTGACTTGCTAAGTGTTTTTCTCATAAAAAACACGCATGCTGCACCTAGCGTTGTTCCAACAAATGGAATCAGTATACCTTCAAAAATATTTATTAGCATAAAATTTCCTTTCATATATGCTCGAAAAAATTTATTGGCAAAAGTAATTATCTTCAGCGATATAGTATTTATTCTATAGCTTGTTGATTATATTCCCTAATATCTATTATTCTATAATTTGTCATATTTTTATCGTGTTAGACAAAACTAACTATCTAATTTAAAGGAAACCGTGCAAAAAGCAAGCTGTAATTTCACACGGTTTTCTTGTACTTAAGTATATCATTTACGTAATCATGTAACAATAGAATTTTTTCAACAATGCTTTGATTTTTTTCTGGACAATTGAAGTCATTGTCTAAAGAGTACATATTTAATATTCTGCAGCAATTTACAAAAAGCCGGAAGCCCGGTCAAACCAAAAATCCTGTTTTTATTTTTCTTTCATATAAACTATACAATTTCTCACATTCCATACAAATCCATCCTGCTTCGCCTGTATATAGCGGGTATTTTCGGTTCTCGCAGTATTCTGTTTCATAATTTCTTATCAATTCCAAAAGGTTATTGATATCCCCCATCTGCGCGGCAGCCATTCCTGTCATTGCCCACAAAAAGCCATTTCTTTTTTTATTCAGCTTCTGCCACTGAAACTTTTCCGTAAACTGCTCATATAATATCTTTTGCTTTTTCTTCTCTTTTACTGGAAATTCATAGATCAGCGGATAAATCTGAGCAACTCCATCCGGATAAAAGTCTTTCTGGTGATACAGATCACTGTTTTCGATAATTCTCCATCTTTGATTCGCATCATCCCAGAATAATTTTTCAATCTGCGCCTGTAGCTTTTTACGCATTTCACTGACTGCCTGCATATCTTTTAGTCCTGCATGTTCCAATTCGTACAGGCCTTTCCATACTTCCAGATTATCCATCAGATAAACTGTTGTATTTTCTCCTGAGACCTGTGTAATTCCATCCTGCATCAGGCTTTGAATCTTTTTTAATGCAAGGCTGATTCCATTTTTCCAGTATTCCGGCAGGTCTGTACTTTCTGTCTTTTCCAGATATTTTCCCATAAGAAAAAGATACATACCAAGATATCCGTCTTCGGAATCAGCCTTTTCTTTATAAATAAGTTTCCCACTCTCTTTCCTGTAGATTCCCATTTTTCCATCTGTTTCCAGCAAAATCCCGGTATGCCAGTCCAGATACCTGTTAACAGCTTTTTTCTCTGTTTCAGTAATGAGGCAGTTCTTGGTTTCTGCCAGAAGCCCCAGTGCAGCCATACATGCAAAGTAAGGATTAACATCTCCGGCTTTACTTCCATTCATGTAAAATTCACCCTTAGGGCCCTGATTCTCAAGAATCCACTTTTTTTCTCCGGCCAGGACTGTTTCCAGCCATTTCTGCCGGGCATCTATTTCTTTTCTCAGGTTCTGATAATAAATGAACATAAGTGAAATTCCCACAGTTATGCAAAATATAATAAGTTTCATCACGTTCTTTCGATGTTTTACTTTTCTTCTGCATTGATTGTGTTTATGCTCATGCATCTATATTCTCCAGGATTTTTCTGATTTTGATACTTGCAGTCCCATCACCATAAGGATTTCTGGCCTCACTCATCCTTCTGTAAATTTCAGGTTCTGTAAGAAGTTGCCTGCATTCTCTGTAAATATCCTCCATCTTCGTGCCTGCAAGCTTTAAGGTTCCTGCTTCCACACCTTCCGGACGTTCTGTTGTATCTCGCATGACCAGCACAGGTTTTCCCAATGCCGGAGCTTCTTCCTGAATTCCGCCACTGTCTGTCATGATCAGATAACTGGCTTTCATCAGGTTATGGAATTCTACCACATCTAGCGGTTCGATCAGGTGTATTCTATCACATCCACCGAATTCCTCATCTGCGATTTTTCTGACCTGCGGATTCAAATGTACAGGATAAATAACCTTCACATCTGTAAATTCCTCCACGATCCTGCGTATAGCCCGGAACATATCACGCATGGGTTCTCCCAGATTTTCCCTTCTGTGTGCTGTCACAGCAATCAGTCTGCTGCCTTTTGCCCATTCTGTTTCCGGGTGATAAAAATCATTTCGCACCGTATAGTGCAAAGCATCAATTCCTGTATTTCCTGTGACAAAAATCTGCTCTGGATCCTTACCCTCTTTCAGCAGTGCATCCGCTGCTTTCTGGGTCGGTGCAAAATGCAGGCTGGCAGTAAGTCCAATGGCCTGCCTGTTAAATTCTTCCGGATAGGGAGAGTTCATAGAAATGAATAAGCGCGTCTCAACAATGCCTGTACTTTTGCCGTTAATACATTCAGATCAAACGGTTTCTCTATAAATTCGTCTCCACCCATGTTCATTGCCATCACAATATTCATGTTATCATTCATTGATGATAGAAAAAGAATCGGTACTTTTGAGATTTTACGTATTTCCTGGCACCAGTAAAAACCATTGTAAAATGGCAGTCCGATATCTAAGAGAACAAGTTGAGGAGCAAACTTCAGAAATTCTTCCATTATATTTTTAAAATCTGCAATCTGCTTTGTCTCATAATTCCAACGATTAAAATGCGCTGCAATATTTTTGGCAATAGTATCATCATCTTCTATTATTAAAATCCGGTACATCTTCTTTCACCTCACAATACTTCCATTTCATTCCTGCAAATCTTGTTGATCATAACATCATTTTTTTAATTCAAATTTCATATAAACCGGATCGTGGTCGGAATAGGAACAGCCTGAAAATTAGAGTAAAACAGCTCTTTTCACAATTATTTTATTATAAATTATTATCGAGTACAGCGTCAAGTTAAAACATTTTGCTGTCCGGCATATTTATTGTTGTCTGTTTTTGATCACCCCATTTATTCCCAGTGTATTTTCATTTTCAGAGTACATACTAGCAATGTAACATCAAACAAAACAACAATTAACCAAGGAGGAAAATGATTATGTCAAACAATACTTCTTCTAACAAAGCAGCTGTACCAGAAGCAAAGGGCGCATTAAATCGTTTCAAATTTGAGGTTGCAAATGAGCTGGGTGTGCCGCTTACAGACGGATACAACGGAAACCTTACTTCCAAACAGAATGGTAGTGTAGGTGGTTATATGGTTAAAAAGATGATCGAGGCGCAGGAAAGATCCATGTCCGCAGGACAGAGCGGCCAGAGTGGTCAGTACTAATTCAAAAAACGCCTGATTAAGTAAAAAAATACAGGGTATTACTTACTCCTCAACGAGAAGCAGGTAATGCCCTGTTTTGAAATAGATCTTTTCTGATCCTGTGTTTTTTATTATACGCTTAGCTTCTTCTCCATGATCCAGCCGCTGATTACATACAGCACTGCCGCAATGGCAAATGATGCTGCAATATACAGGACAAAAGTAAGTTCCATACTTTTCAGAACCGGAATGAGATCCAGCAGCTTTCCAATAACAGAAGATATTACCAGGAAGATAAGGAAGCCGGCGATGCCGCTGCCTTTTTTGCCTGCAAGGACACTGGCGGATAAGATCACGGACAGGTCAGCATTCACAATGAAGACGATCCAGCTTGCCAGAAGACCAAAGAAATAGAAAGCTGCTTCTGCCGGAGTAAAAGTCACGGACCAGTTTACTTCCATAAAGGAACTCACCAGATTGATCATCTCTTTCAGACCGCCAATGTAAAGAGTTGCAACTGTCACATCAATGGCTGCCAGCGCTGCAAAAAATGCGCCTGCCATGATAATGGAAATTCCATTTTCCAGGATCTTGGCTCCCAGAATCTGATAGCTGCTCTTTGGTGTGAGAAATAACATATAACTCTGTTTGGTATTCAGGTCACGATGGAGAACATTTACACTCTCTATACCAATGTAGATAACACCAAATATTGTACACATGACCAGGAAAATAATTCCCATTGCCAGAATATTATCCTTTTTCCAAAATACACCTATTAAAAATGCAATTTCTGCAATTGCTGTGATCACTAACAGAACCAGTTTGGAAAATGCGGTTTTCCGAAGCTCATATTTCATCAACTTTAACATACTTCTTCTCCTCCATGTCCATAGATTTCACGGTACAGATCCACTACGGATTTGTGTTGATTAATCCGAAGCTCCTCTACCATGCACTGATTTGCCAAAATACCATCTTTCATAAAAATGGCTGCATCTGCTACACGTTCCAGTTCGTCTACGAGATGACTGGAAACTACCAGTGTCACATCTGGATCTATGGCTTCCAGAATGCTCTTCATGATCTGGTCTCTTGCAAGAAGGTCAATGCCGTTCAACGGTTCGTCAAGCAAGTACAGCCTAGCCTCCCTTGCCATGGTAACTGCAATTTTCAGCTTGGCCATCATACCAGAGGACAGCTTCTTCGCTTTCATGTCCTCTGTAAGCTCCATTCGGGAAATCATCTGTCTGTATTTCTCCATGGAAAAATCTTCGAAAAAGTCCTCATAATATTTTCCCACATCTGAAACTGTCATCCAGTTGTAGAAATAAGGCTCCGTGGACATATAAGCAATTTCTTTTTTACTCTCTTTTCCAATGGGAGTTCCCTGATAAAGGATCTCACCGTTGGTAGGCTTTACAAGTCCTGCCACCATTTTCATCCAAGTGGTCTTGCCGCTTCCATTGGGGCCAAGCATGGCGTATACAAGGCCTGGCTCCAATTGTAAAGATACCTGATTCACAGCAGTCTTACTGCCGTATTTCTTCGTTACTTCTCTGCTCTCTAAGATCATTTTTATACACTCCTCGTCATTCCGACTGTTCTTTCTCCAGAAGTCCGATTGCCTGAGCTCTGGAAAAACCAAGCTGCTCCATTCCTTCCAGGAATTCCCGGATCAGGGCTCCTGCCATCTCTTCCTTCAGCTGATGCACCCGTTCCGGATCTTCTGTCACGAAGGTTCCCATCCCGCGTCTGGTAAAGCAGACGCCTTCCATCTCCAATTCTTTATATACGCGGCTGACCGTATTGGGATTAATGGTATATTCTACCGCCAGATCCCGCACAGATGGAAGCTTCGCACCAGGAGACAGCTTACCTGTTACAATATCCCGCTTTATAGAATTTGCTGCCTGGAGATAAATTGGCAGCGATGAATTATATTCCATGTTTACCTCTCTTTCTGCATTACTGTCATAGTTGTATAGTACACTAGAATTGTGTTTTCGTCAAGTGTTTTTTTATATTTTTTCACATAAGGAACAAAACCGTGTTTCCTGTGCAAAAAAAAGAACATTGCACTTCCCTGCAAAGGAAATGACAATGTTCTCTTTTCTATTTCTTTTAGAATCTTTTTCCATTTTCTTCGTTTTCCATCTGCGCCTTGGCTTTTCGCCCGATTCCTGCATTGCTGTTCATAATGCTGGCCCGGGTGATCTTGTCGTTTCCAAATTTCATGCGGATGGCATCCATCGCTGCATCCAGCTTCTGGCGCTGTTCCTTTTTCGCACAGTCCTCAAACAGGGACATCTGTTCGAATCCGTCCTCAGTAAGTCCGGTGAGTGCCACACCGATCAGACGTAATGGCTGCCCTTTCCAGAACTCTGCGAACAGTTTTCTGGCATTTGCGTAGACTTCATCGGTTACATCCGTAGCACTTCCAAGCTTCATCTGATGGGAACGATTCTTAAAATCCAGAGTGCGGAAGGTGACAGAAATACAGGTACATTTCTTTCCTTTCCGCCTCATTCTGGTGGCTACCACATCGCATTGCTCCAATAAAATAGGCTGGATCTGCTCCATAGATACAATATCATCATTGAAAGTCTTCTCCACGCTGAAGCCTTTACTCTCCTCAGGCACTTCCAAAACCGGAGAATTGTCAATGCCTCTGGCGTACTGGAAGAGCTGATGTCCGGTCTTTTCTCCCAGAAGTGTCTGAATAGTGGACTCCCTTTCCCGAGCCAGTTCCCCTATGGTGCGGATACCGAAATCAACCAGCTTCTTTTCCGAAGCTTTTCCCAGAAATAACAGATCTCTGATGGGAAGAGGCCACATTTTTGCCGGAATTTCTTCCGGGAAAAGGGTGTGCACTTTATTTGGCTTCTCGAAGTCCGAGGCCATTTTCGCCAGCAGCTTATTGGTGGAAATTCCCACATTTACTGTAAATCCAAGCTCCTGATAAATCTTATCCTTTATCTCACAGGCTGTTGCTATGGGATCCGGGTAGATCAGGGAAGTTCCAGTCATGTCCAGAAATACCTCATCAATAGAAAAGGATTCCATTGCAGGAGCATAAGATTTACAAATTGCTTTAAATGCCTGGGAATTCTTCGTGTAAAGGCGAAAATCACTAGGTACCACTACCAGATTCGGGCATTTTCGAAGGGCCATTGCCACGGGCTCACCAGTCTGTACTCCGTATTTCTTGGCAGGAATGGATTTCGCAACTATGATTCCGGTACGTGTCCTGGGATCACCGCCTACTGCAGACGGAATTTCCCGCAGATCCGGCTCACCTGCCTTTACTCTGCTCGCTGCCTCCCAGGAAAGAAAAGCGCTGTTCACATCAACATGAAAAATCAATCTTTCCATCTGATTCTCCTTCTTTCGTATTTTCCTTTATTTCCGAAAATTCTGTGATAGACTCAATATAGCACGTCAGAAGGAAATATGTCCAGATTCTTTATGTATATATTACGCAAATACGGTAACACAAAAAGACTGTAAAAGTTCTAAACTGGCTGTCATAGCGAAAAGCTGCTGCGAAAAAGGTCACCTTTAGTTCAGATAACTCAGAATATTGTCATTATCCAATGTGAACAGCTCCAATTGCGCGGATATCCATTGGATAAACGTTCTCTCTGCCAACATACTGGGAAATGTATTCTACATAATTCTCCATTTCATTTTCCGGTACAACAGCTGCAATAACACCGGCAAATCCGCCGCCATGTACTCGGCAGATACCGCCGCCGATCTTGTTCAGGAACAGCTGGGTAAGAGCAAGAACCAACGGGATCTTCTGCTCGTGGCAGTCTTTCATGCAGTAGCAGTTCTGAAGCAGTTCCCAGGACGATCTTCCGGATTCATCCATCAGCTTCAAAAATTCCTCGTAATCTGCCTTACCAATTGCCTCTGCTGCCCGTTCTACACGGGAAGTCTCTTCAAAGAAGTGAATGGAACGGAGAATTGCTCTGTCGTCCTGAATCTCGTTTACATGTGCAAGCAGATTTTCAAGAGTAGTCTCATGAAGAAGCTCTGCACCAAGTACCTTGGCTGCTGCTTTCATCTCACCTGGAATCTCAGAGTATTCCTGGCTGAGATCTGCATGGCCTTTTCCAGTGTTTACAATTACCAGTTTGTGACCAAATTTTCCATAGGAGAAGTCCAGCTTGCTGTATTTCAGATCATTTCTGTCTGCAAAGTCGAAGAGAACCGGACCACCAACTGCACATGCCATCTGATCCATCATTCCGGAAGCTTTATCCCAGTATACGTTCTCTGCGTACTGACCAATCTTTGCATAGTCTGTGTAAGTCATCTTGCTGTTGTTAAAGAAGTAATCGATGATTACGCAGATCAGCATTTCAAAGGATGCAGAGGAACTTACTCCTGCTGCTGCGATCACGTTGGTGCATACATAGGCATCAAAACCAGCTGTCTGAAAGCCATTCTTCTTCGCACCTTCCATCATACCGGCAACCAGGGCAAAGGTTCCTTTCGGATAGTTGGCTCTGCTGATCTTGTCAAGATCAACTACGATCTCATCTCTGTAGCCTTCACTTGTAATGTGGATCACGTTGGTTCCATTCGGTGCAGCTGCGCCGATGGTATCCAGATTGATACTTCCTGCGATTACCTTGCCACCGTTGTGGTCAACATGGTTTCCGATGATCTCTGTTCTTCCAGGGGAAGTAAAGAAATCTGCATGGTCATGTTTGTAGATTCTGGCAAAGTTGTCTGCAAGACTCTGGAAACGAGCTACGCAGGCACTGCTCTCTCCATAGATTTTCTCAAGTTTTGCTTTTTCTGATAAATTCATGGTCTCATTCTCCTATTTTTGTTAATATTGTTATAATTTTACATTCTGTACTCCAGCTGCCTCAGTGCATATTTTCTGCTTCATCTGTGCTTATCCGGATCTCTCATCAAGTTAATTTCATTTTACATGCATTTCCTTTGCATTACCTTAAATAACTTGCGAAAAACAAGTAATATATTGCGTTTTTATCTTTAACAGATGTATAATACAGGTAAATTTATGCGTTTTATTGTAGTTCTCTATTTTTGAACATATGGAATTCTATACAGTCCACAGGATATGAAATTTTTTCTCGGGAGGTTTGGCATGCAGATCATAACCAATCAGTTTCAAAAAGAATTAAAACAGCACGGCAATGAACAGTTTCCATTTCTGGTCAGCTACCAGAAACTTTCAGAATATGAGTCTGGTTCCTTTATGTGGCACTGGCACCCGGAAATAGAGATTACTTATGTGCAAAAAGGCACTATGTGCTACAAGGTCAACCATATAGTTTACCACTTAAAAGAAGGAGATATTGTATTTAACAACTCCGGTGCCCTTCACTCTGGCACAATGGAAAATCAGAAGGACTGCGCTTATATTCCTGTAACCTTTGATTCCAGGCTGATTTATGGATTTTTCCAAAGCACTGTCAACAGCAAATATGTAGATCCTGTCATTCAGGATTCTATGCTCCCTGCCATCTGTATCGACCAGAGTGAGCCCTGGCACAAGCCTTTTCGCGAATATCTTCTCCGCATTATTGATCTGGATGAAAAGAAACCGGATTTTTATGAGCTGGACATTACCATCTGCCTGCAATCCATGTGGCGGCTTCTTCTGGAGCATATTACCTACGAACCCCAGGCTTCCAGGGAAAACTCTCTGGAATACGACCGAATCAAGAAGATTCTGTCCTACATAGAAGAAAATTATCAAAATAAGATCACCTTAAATGACATCGCCGGACACATCCACCTGTGTGAAAGCGAATGTACCCGGCTTTTTAAACGTCATATGAATACTACCTTGTTTGCCTTTTTGCAGGAATATCGGATCGAGCGCAGCCTGGAGTTTTTGCAGGATGACCAGCCTGTCAGCGCGGTGGCTGACAAGGCTGGATTTTCAGACCCCAATTATTATTCCAAAGTTTTTGCCAAAATAAAGGGATGCAGTCCCCGGGAATATCGAAATCATAGATTTTAAGTTGAACTGGTGGTTGCTAACTTATTTTCCAATTATTGCACCAATATCTGATATAATATGATCGGTGAACCGTCGGTGGGGATTCCTGCTACCCAGGCGGTTCCGGATTTTAAGCCCATAACAGTTCCCGTGTTGGATACCACGATTACGGACGGATCTGTGCTGCCCCAGCTGATATTATCAGAACTACTATCTGTTGTTAATTCTGTGGTTTCTCCTACTGCTATTTCTATTTTAGGAATTGCAATTTCAGGCTCCGGTTCCTCTTCCGGGGGATTCACGCTGTCCCGCCTGACAGCCTCATAGTTTTGATCCAGTAGCCCCACATAATGGTGACCTTCAAAGTTTATCTGAACACTTACATCCAGTCTTCCATTATCTTTAATCACAATAGGACAATATACATATTCCCCTTCTGAAATTTTATACTCGTACCAGTTTCCATTTACTGGAACCTCCTGTGCATCTACCCGAACAGAGCTTGCCTCTGCCCATGCCATTTCTGGTACACACATTAAAACTGCTATTAATCCAATTATCATTCCAAACTTTTTCATCATCCTCAGTTAAAAAATGACATCCAATAGGTTGGATCATTCCGCCTCGATTGATAGAATCGGTATCTTTTTCTGAACAGTCAGGCAAATAATAGTAGTTCTCTACTTTTCCCTTAGTCCTTCTTCCATCCGAATTATAGAAATAGGCTGCTCCCTCTCCATCCGTCAAATAATTCAAAATTGTATAAATCCCTGCATTCGGATAATATCCTTCAAACAATTGCAGAAGATCAAAGTACTGCCCAGGTATTCAAAAATGAGCCTTTAGTGTTTTATTATCGGAATTACTTTTTATCTCTGGTTCAAAACTGCGAGCTTTGGGTACAATGCAGTTCCAATATTATGGATGTGCTGCAGGAGTATCTTACCGGAACCAGTCCTGACAGACTGCAAATCCTCATGGCGCATCCCTGTCCCGGCAGGTATATCACTCCTGGACTTATAAAAAAATATATGAAGGCACCAAACCTGCCTTATGATACCATGTTCCACCTTGTTGAAAGACATTTTTCCGTATTGCGGAACATTCAGAAAAATTATGTAACGATTTTCTCGGAAAAAGGATTGTCAACTTTTATCCAAAATGGAATTCTTCAGGATTTACCGCCCCAATATGTTCCTCCTCTGGAACCTTTGGATGTAAAAATGATGTTAACAGAATTGTATAAAGAAACAGAAAACGGCACGATCACCAGTCTGATCGTCCGAAGGAAGAAACCCTCTGTCTGTTAAAGCGGTACATTTCTTTAATACCGTAATTTACATAAGCAACATACCATATAAAAATTCCCATCCAGATAACAGGAAAATCTGAATGGGAATTTTTTATAGCATATTCTCTTTTTCTTCCGGATAAGCCACTCCCTCTGGAAGAGGATCCCACTCGTTCAGACCAAGGCTCTGTTTGAATTTCGCCTGTTCCAATGTAAGCTTCGGGGTATCCTCCTGCAGATATTCCATCAACTCATCAATTCCCTCTCTGGTCACATTATTCACCATAAAAATGCGTTCACATCCAGCGTTGATCAGCCATTGTCTCACCATAGGGATATTGGCATATGGTGAATCAATTTTTGTGATAATGCCAATAAGAGGACGAAGGATAAAAGAGCGGCAGCTTGCACCAAACAGATTAAATGGCTCATCTGCAGCCTGCACAATTGCCACCACATCTGCCTCAAAGGAAAAACATGCAAGTCCTACACTGAATCTTTTTGACTCTGCATACTCCCCCGGAGAGTCAATGGTATCGTCATTGGAATTGGTATATTGTGTTTTTATATAATGAAGCTCCTCGCCTTTTAGTGCCTGCGTCAGTGAGGTCTTGCCGGCCTCACTTCTTCCCATCAAAAAAATTTTCTTCATCGAATTGTATTTCCCCTGTTTTCAATAAACCTTACTTGTAAAAATACAGCAGTGCAGTATTTTTACATTTGCATATCATAATATCGTATCCATAAGCTGCTGTTCCCGCAGCCATAAGGTATCTGTCAGCTTCTGTGAACCGCGCATGTTTTAAAGCCTAACTCTCTGTCAAAGAAACGTACGACCTCTTCCACAGCAGTCTGCACCTGGGACAATCCTCCTGTAATGATCAGAGAACCGCAAAAACGATCCATAAACCCGATCTGTACATCTGCACTCTTCATGGCAACATCTGCAGCTACCACAACCGCTTCCCAGGGAGTAAAACGGATCAGACCAATGGATTCTCCTGTGTGGTCTTCCCCCTCATGAACTCCAATATGCAGTCCCAGATTTTCATAAATACAAGATTGGGAAGGACTGATCACATGAGCAAGACAAACTTCCTTTCCCGGTACACGCACACGAGTCATACGAAGCTTCTTCCCCTTCAGATGTTCATAATCATCATGGAATAGCATTTCCAGCAGCTCTTCCTTCGTTATTCGCTCCATGCTTCTACTTCCTATCGTTTCGTAATATTGCAGACCACATATCCCAGAGAATCCCGGAAATAATTTACGATTTCAGTCATTGCAGACATTACATCAGAAATCTCTCCTGTAATGATCAAAGTCCCTGTAAACCGATCTGCAAATCCAAGATAAACATTACCGCTCTTCACCGCAATATCAGAAGCGATAACTGCGGATTCCGGAGGTGTCATATTCATGATTCCAATTGCAGAGGAACGATAATCCAGCTGCGGATTCAACCCAAGCTTCTGATAAATGATCGGTGCCGGTCCTCCCATTACATGGGCAAAAGTAATCTCCTTACCAGCCACAGTCTCCTGCACGATTCTGATCTGTTCTCCATGTTCATTTGCCATTTATATGAATGCCTCTCTTTCAAAAAAATATCTTCACGTTATATTTGATTTTACCATTTATGAGAGCAAATAGCAAGCAAAACCAACATATCAGTCAAAATTCCTAAACATTTTTTGAGAAAAAGTGTGGTTTCTTGAACATTATGGCATTAAATGCCTTTAAAATAGTCAAAAATAAAATAGTGACAGATAATCCGCAGTGTGATAAAATAATTTTCGCTTCCAGAGTATGTAAAAAAATGCAATCTGCAAAATGTGCGTTATATTTTGTGGGAATGATTTTTCAAACAGACTCTGATACACTCTAATATGTAAGTAATTTAGTAACACTTTTTATTTACGATTTCTATATTTCTCAATAAGGAGTTTTTTATGGAAAAAGATATGACAAAAGGCCGGCCTTTGCCGGTAATCCTGAAATTTATGCTTCCTCTTATTATTGGAAACATTTTTCAGCAGCTCTATAATATGGCAGATACGATTATTGTAGGACGCTATGTAGGCGCGGATGCCCTTGCGGCAGTCGGATCCACCGGAACGATCATGTTTCTTACTGTGGGCTTCTCGCAGGGAATCACAGCTGGTTTCTCCGTACTCACCGCTCAGCGCTTCGGTGCCAAAGATACCGAAGGGGTAAAGATCAGTGTAGCTAACGGAATTCTTCTTTCCCTGATTTTTACCGTAATCATCAGTTCTTTAAGTTTGCTGGGCATGCGCCCTCTTCTGAAGCTGATGAACACACCTGACAACATTTTTCAGGATGCATATACCTACATTATGATCATCAGCGCCGGAATCATCGCCACTATTTTTTACAACCTGTTTTCCTCTTACCTGCGTGCAGTTGGAAACAGTAAGATTCCGCTGGTATTTCTTGTATTTTCCGCAGCTTTAAATGTAATTCTGGATCTGGTACTGATTATCAATTTTAAAATGGGCGTTGCCGGAGCAGCATGGGCAACCATTATTTCTCAGGGCGTTTCCGCAATGCTCTGTTTGGTCTACATCTATATACGTATGCCTTCTCTTGCCCCAAACAGAAGACATTGGAGGCTTCACGGCCAGGAGAGCCGTAACCAGCTGGCTATGGGAATTCCTATGGCATTGCAGTTTGCAATTACAGCTTCCGGTACTATGGTCATGCAATCTGCCATCAATCTTTTCGGTTCCGATGCCGTTGCCTCTTTTACGGCAGCCAGCAAGGTGCAGAACCTGGTAACCCAGGGAATGATGGCTATGGGACAGACTATGGCGACATATAGTGGACAGAACTTCGGAAAGGGTGATATCAAGAGAATCCGCCAGGGTGTTAAAGCGTCTCTGGAAGCTTCTGTTGTATATGCTCTTGCAGCAGCCGTGCTGGTTTGTATTCTTCTGAAACCAGCTCTTGGACTTTTCTTCACTGGAAATGTGGATATGAACAGCATGCTTCCATGGGCAAAAACTTACATTTATATGAGTGTGATCTTTTACATTCCTTTAAGCAGTATTTTCGTATTCCGAAATACCATGCAGGGCTGCGGATATGGATTCCTGCCTATGATGGGTGGTGTTTCTGAATTGGTTGCACGTCTGGTTGTAGCAATGATTTCCATGGCGGTAGGAAGTTATGCACTTGCATGCTTCTGTGACCCGGCAGCATGGGTTACAGCAGCAGTATTTACTGGTGTTTCCTATCTTTTTGTGATGAAAGATATCCGCAGGAAATACGAAAAACCGGAAACAGCTGCTTCTGAAAAATAATCATTTCGGATGCGCATGGCAATCTTCTCTGCGTTTCGTAAACGTCTAAAAACAAATCATATACTAAAAGGAGATGTTTCGATTATTTCGGACATCTCCTTTTATGGTTACCGGCCAGCTTTCTCCGGTAATTATTTTACAAAAGCTCACCTGCAAACAATAACATTTAATTGTCTAATGAAAATATATATTCCAATGGAAGCAAATGTATTTCCTCATATACTGCTTTTTTATCCTCTTCAACGCCTCTTCCATTTCCACTTTGAGCTGGTACTTTAATACGAAATGCCGGCTGTTTTTTCGTTTGAATATAGTATTGTTCCGGGGTTCCCATTCCCTTAAATTTTTCCCTGGCCGATTCGGTCATCTGTTCCCTTTCCAGATGATAGGAAGAAGATTTCTGCATATGTCTTGCCAGCCGGTAGGATTTCGGAAGACTTCCCACTCCCTGCTGACAGTGATAATAAATGATTTCCCTTCCGGATTGAGCAAACGTCAAAAGTCCTCTTCCATCATATTCCTGAATGATCCGGATCAATGCCTTTGTCTCATTCTCGCTGGCTGGTTCCTCTCCCATACGTGAACGGATATAATGAACCGTTGGAAAATTATGTGAAATATCCATTCCACGGGCATTATATCCAAAATCCTCAGCAGGAATGCTTTGCATACGAAGCATTTGACGGTAAACTGGATTTCGAATAGCACCAAAGCCATTCTGGCGGATTTCATAACCATCCGGGTTTAGAATCGGAATCAGACAGATCCTTATTTTATCAAGGAGTTTTTTCACTTCATAAAATTCATCCAGCTTCCAGCCGCATTCGTAGGCCCTGCAGTATTCTCCTGCCATTTTCAGAAGAAGTTCCGGCAAAAGAGCCTGAGTTCCATTAATTCCAGCCACACAGAAGATCATCTGTGCCCCGGTGCCAACTTCCAGCATTGGGATCATTCTCTCGTCATGACTGTTTCCAATCACGCGAAACTGGCAAAAGCTGCTGTAGCGTCCAGCTATTTCCCATAAAGAATAATATATGTTTTCAAATGACAGCGATGTTTGTACCATATCTGCATCTGTCGGTTGTACTTTCTTTTGTATATTTACCTTCGGCATGTCACTGACAGCCGTTTTATTCTGTGGGAACAATTCTTTTCTGACTGACAATACGCTTTCTGACAACATATTTTACCTCCTGCAGCAGGAAAAAACTCAGGCGGCATTTCATCTCTAGAGCGTGTTTGAAAAATCATTCCAACAAAGTGTAACGTACATCTTGCAGAAGGCCTTTTTTTACACGCTATAGCCTGTCCCCCCGCTGCCTGTATTATTATATGCAAAAAGGCAGGTCAAAAGACCTGCCTAATGTATGTTTCTTATTATTTTGTTGTCAGAAAAACTTCTGATCAAAATGCATGGTTATTCATATGCCATAGATTTTCTTAGATTTCTTTTTTTCTCTTTCTGACGATAACATAACCTCCAGCTACCAGAGAAAGACTTGCAAGCATCATCATAGTGGCAATCGGGGAGTTATCGGCTGTTCTCGCGTTTGTTGCAGATGTAGAACCGGTATCGCTGTCTGTTCCGTCATGGTTCTCTGCATCATCGCCATCTGTTCCATCTCCATCGCCGCTACCTGTTCCGTTATAATCATAACCGCCGGAACCAGAACCGGCTGTTGCAGTTGGCGTGATTGTGCCGGATGGAGTTACTGTGAAGTCGATTGCCTTGGACTTAAATTCTGTAGGGAGAGCTTCCTTCACGCCGGTAGCTTCCCATTCGGATCCATTGTATATGTACTTCTGGAAGAAGATATACATTCTAAAGGTCTTCGCCTGCTTGATACCATTTACATTTCCGATAGACCAGCTCTTCTGATATCCGGTGTCAATGTTCTTCGCGGACATGCTCCAGCCATACGGGATCCACTTGGTATCACCTTTAACCGGGTTTGTATTGTCAGTTCCGGCGCCAGTTACTGTGAAATTGTACATCTGCTTCGGGTAGAATGCCAGTGCTTTTTCAAGACCGGTTACCTTGCTTTCGCTGACAGACGGGTTAATGGTTGCACGAGTGGTTGGCGTCGGTGTGGTAGTAGCCGGAGCTTCTGTGGGAGTACTTGCTTTCGCCTTTAATGTGAGTACAAGTGGCGCAACTGCTTCAAGTCCCTTGGAATCCTCAGCATATACAACTACTTTAATGGCTGTATCATAAGCTACATCTGTCAACTGTACGCTTGCAGAGCTAGCAATATCTCCAGAGCTCTTATAATTGCTCTTTACTGCTTCGAATCCAGGTGTAGAATCAGATTTCTTCACCCAAGTCACATAATATCTGCCTCCAACACCAGCATCATTGGTATGGAAAGTCAGATCAACAGTATGCTCATACGCCTTGTTCCAGGAAATAGAATCTGCGGTCAGCGTCATAGTACTAACAGGAGCTGTAACAGACTCAAGTGCTCCAGTCTGGCTGTTAATGGTATACTCTGTAGTGTCCAGATAATGAACATGTGCCAGAATATTCTCCATAGTAGTAAGTGCAGTACCAGTCGCATCCGTACCGACCTTTACAATAATCTTTCCGGCAGCTGCGTCACTTCTTCTTACCTGAAGGTCTGCTGTTTCAGCAAGCTGGCCAATTGCTGCGATACATGCGTTATCACCGCCTAAAACAATACTGTTATCATTAAGACCATCGTCCTTGTTATCCTTTACAATTACAGCACCGGAAACACGGATCTCGCCCAGACTGTAAATAGCTCCACCTGTAATTTCAGCAGCTTCATTTACAATACCTTCAGACTGGTTTCCTGTGATAGTACCACCTGCCAGTCCGATGCTTCCGCCAGCATTACAGATTGCAGCTCCCGGCGCACTGGTTCTGTTTCCTGTCAGAGTTACACCATCGGACATTCCGAAGTAACCGCCCTCCACAGAAATAATAGAGCCTGTTGCATCCCCCTGGTCAAGTGCTCCTGTTACAGTCAGATTTAAAACAGTCTCACCATCCTTGCCTGTACCAAACTGGAAAGAAGTGGACTCATCTTTTACTTTAAACATATCTCCTAAAAATCCGGCTGCACGTTTAATAGTAGTTCCATCCGCAGCTGCTGCAATGGAGATATTCTTATTCTGATCGATCACAACAGTCTCACTGATCTCTACAGTTCCGGTTACAAGGATCTGGGTAACTTCACCATCCTTGCCAATATTAACCGGTGCTACCGCAACTGCCTCTGCCAATGTGGAATAGGATGTCTGGGTTCCATCTGCTGCCTTCAGGATAATCTGACCAGTGGTCTCAGGAGTAGGAGTAGGTGTAGCACTCTCCTCTTTCTCCAAAGTCAGCTCAGCAGTATCTCCGCTGTTAAAGCCATCATCCACAACCGCATCCGCTGCCTGAGTTGGTTCTGCCGCCGGTGTGTCAGCAGCTGCCTGGGTTGGTTCTGCTGCTGGTGTATCTGCAGCTGCCTGGGTTGGTTCTGTGGTCGGCGTATCTGCTGCCTGTGCAGGTTCTTCCACAGGTGTATCAGCTGCGGTATCTGAAATATCCTGCACTGGTTCAGCTGTTGCTTCTCCTTCTTCTGACTCTGCGGCAACAGCTACTGTGTCCTCTATTGTCACGGTCTGGGTATCTGCCTCTGCAAATGCCATTGTCACCGGAGACATTCCGGCTGCAAGGCTTCCCGCCATAATGAATACCAAAAGTTGCTTTTTCTTCATTTTAAAAAGTCCTCCTTATAAATGAGTCCCCCATATTAAATATTAACATCGAAGTCTAGTATAACATATCTCGGTTCAAAAATCAAACCTAAGGACGAATCTGTCCGTTTCCATAAATGATATATTTTGTGGAAGTAAGTGCCAGAAGTCCCATGGGGCCACGGGCATGAAGCTTCTGGGTACTGATTCCGATCTCGGCACCAAAACCAAACTCAAAACCATCCGTAAATCTTGTAGAAGCATTCACATATACAGCAGCTGCATCTACTTCATCCAGGAATTTCTGGGCATTATTGTAATCTCTGGTAATAATTGCCTCTGAATGGCCTGTATTGTAGCGATTAATGTGGCGAATCGCTTCATCTGCAGATCCGACTACTTTTATAGAAAGTATATAGTCCAGATATTCTGTACCCCAGTCTTCTTCAGTGGCAGTAACTGCGTCCGGAATCAAAGCCTTCGCTTCCTCGTCAGCACGCATCTCCACATTCTTTGTCCGAAGGCGCTCTGCAAGAACAGGAAGGAAAGCATCCTTTACTTTCTCATGCACCAGAAGAGACTCACAGGCATTGCAGACACCCACCCGCTGTGTCTTGGCATTCATTACAATGTCTGCCGCCATCTGAAGATCTGCGCTCTCATCCACATAAATATGGCAGTTTCCGGTACCTGTTTCGATTACAGGAATCGTGCTGTTATTTACTACTGCTTTAATAAGACCTTTGCCCCCTCGTGGAATCAGCACATCCACATATTCGTTCATCTTCATGAATTCTCCGGCAGTCTCTCTTGAAGTATCAGAGATCAGCTGGATCGCATCTTTCGTAATTCCATTCTCATCCAGGGTTCTGCGGATGCAATCCACAATAGCAGTATTGGAATGGATGGCATCACTACCACCCTTTAAGATCACCACATTGCCTGTTTTAAAGCAAAGGGCAAAAGCATCTGCTGTCACATTTGGTCTTGCCTCATAGATGATTCCGATCACTCCAAGAGGGACTCTCTTCTGTCCGATGAGAAGTCCGTTGGGACGTTTTTTCATCCCGGTCACTTCTCCGACAGGATCTTCCAGTGCCGCAACCTGACGAAGCCCCTCTGCCATACTTGCAATTCTGGCTTCTGTCAACATCAGACGGTCCACTAGTCCTTCTGGCATCTGATTCTTCCTGCCATTCTCTACATCAATGGCATTTGCTGTAAGAACTGCTTTCGAATCTGCAACAAGGCTGTCTGCAACAGCCTCCAGCACCTGATTTTTCTTAGCTGTATCAAGGTTTCGAAGAACGATTTCTGCCTCTTTGGCATTCCTGCCAAGAGTTTCCAGCATTTCATTCATTTATAAGTCCTCCCTCCGGTAAACTTTACTCTGTGTCACAATGATCTGAGGACAAATGTCCGTAGGTTCTGTGGGCACCAGATCAAGGATCTGAAAATCAAAAGCCACTGCCAGTCTGGTAATATCAGGATGTTTTTCTAAAAAGCGGTCATAAAAGCCGCCGCCATATCCCACTCTGTTGTTCTCAGGATCAAAAGCTACACCAGGCATGACCATAAGAGCATCCTCCCACTTCACGATCTCGCCTCTGACAGGCTCCGGAATTCCAAAATATCCAGGCTCTAGCTGAGAAAAATCAGTAAGGCGGTAAAAAACCATATCCTTTCCCACAACCTTCGGGACTGCCACTTCTTTTCCGGCTTTCCAGGCCTCCTCAATGATATATCTGGTCATTACTTCATGATTGTAATCTGCATAAGCCAGAATATGATTAGCCTTCATAAACTCTGAGAGTTTCAGCACCTGATCTGTAATCTGATGGCTCCATTCTTCTACCTGTGCATCACTGCACTGCTTTCTGGCTGCAAAAATCTGCTTTCTAATGAGTCTTTTTTCTTCCATATCTTTCTCCAAGATTTACAACCGTACCATCGGCTTCCTTTACATCAATATTGTCCAGCTGATTTCTAAGGTTCATCTTAATGGTGGCAATGTACTCCTTGCGCAGCTCTGCCTGTTCTTTTTTCTCTTCTTCTGTAAGGCCTACACTCTGTGCCTTATGGTGAAGGGTGTTGATTCTGTCGATTTTTGTGCTGTCCATAATATACTCCTCCTGAGAATGTTCTGTGTAATTTTAATTTATACAAAAACTTAAAGCAATTGTAACCGTGAAGATGCTGAACAGTTACAGCAATTTTTCAATATAATCGATCAGGAAAAACTCTTCCTTTTTCTTTCCGACAAACAATGTACCGCAGGGGTCGCCCTCCACAATGCGGTGAATATTATGAAAATCGCCGCCATTGGCAATTACCATGTCGGTACCGGCAGCTGTGGCAATTCTGGCAGCTGTAAGCTTGGTAGCCATTCCTCCAGTGCCCACTTTGCTTCCGGAGGAGCATTTTCCCATGTTAAGAAGTTCATCGTCCAATGTTTCTACCGTGTCAATAAATTTCGCATCTGGATTTGTATTCGGATCATCTGTAAAAAGTCCGTCTATGTCTGACATAAGGATCAGAAGATCTGCCCCTATAAGAGCAGCTACCACTGCAGAAAGGGTATCGTTGTCTCCGAATTTTTCCAGAGACTGAAGCTCATAGGTGGAAATAGAGTCATTCTCATTAACAATAGGGATCACACCCATGGATAAAAGCTCATTAAACGTGTTCTCTGCATTTTTGCGGTTGGCGTTGTTTACCATGGTATTTTTGGTCATCAGGATCTGACCTGCCATCTGATTGTATTCTCCAAACAGCTTCTGGTAAATCATCATAAGTCTGGCCTGTCCAACCGCTGCACATGCCTGTTTCTGACGAGGCTCCTGTGGCTTCTCTTTAAATCCAAGAGCTGCTGCTCCAACAGCGATGGCACCTGAAGATACCAGAACCACATCTTTACCCTGATTTCGAAGATCGCCCAATTCCCTTACCAGAATCTCCAGTTTCCGAAGATTCAGCTTGCCAGTTTCAGCATGGGTAAGAGAGGAACTTCCAATCTTGATTACAATACGTTTTTTATCTTTCAGTCTTTCCCGATCATTCATTTTATTTGTCAACTCCGTTATTATGTTTCCATGTAGTTTTTCATACATATCAATTTCTTATCTTACATCATTTTTTTCATTTCGTCCATGGTTTCAGGTAAACAGTTCTTAATTTCAGAAAAATTTCACATTTTAACGTGTAGAATTATTGTTTCTGTAAAATATTGCATAATCTGAAAGAGCTCTACCGTGTTTTGATCGTCCTATCACTTTTGCAAATCAAGTCAAAACGCGTTCATTTGCATCATGCGCTCGTGCAGACAGGCTCTAGAGCATGTTTTTCACGTAAATACAAAAGAGGAACGCCTTATCTTATGACGTCCCTCTCCATTTTTAATTTATTTTACTGTAAAGACACAGAACCTACAGAATCATTCAGCACGATCTCGACCCATGTTTTTCCAGGATTCAGCTGAATCTCCTGATTATTGGAATCATAATAATGAGTGATTCCCCACTGGGAATCCTTTGTCCAGTGGATGTCGATTGCCTTGCCTCTGGTGATGTATTTGCCCTCACCTCCGGACTGGGTATCTACGTTCAGATAACCATTTGGATCATATGGAACATAGTTGGAATACTGTAAAATAATATTCTCACATGTCAGCTGATTACCTGTGTTCTGGTCAATATGCGGTGCATTAAACTGGAAGCGGCTGTACTCCTTAGTCTCTGCATTGTACTCAAACCACGGATGGTTATAGGCGAAATTATCAAGCTTCACAACATTTGCAGAAACTCCGTCATCCAGGGTTGTCTCAGTTCCTTCCGGTGCAAACTGGAAATGACCATTATAGTCCTCTTTATAATCCTGGCTATAGCCCTGGCTCTGGATTCCTGCCTGAAGATGGGAGAAATCAGTGTAAGCATTGTGCGGTGCTACACGGTCTGTGCTGCGATAGTAAGCATTTCCAAGTGTAAGTCCGTTCAGATTGTCGATCAGGTGCTGGTCCAGATACTGAAGTGCATATACAGCCTGTCCATAATGAGAATAGATGGCATCATACTCATTTGCATAGAACAGGAAGTAATCACGGCAGCTTCGCACAGAACCGATCCTTGGAATATTGTCATAGTCCTCGATGATCGCCATGAGACGGGTGATGCTTCCCTCTACCGGTGCTTCATAAATAACTCCTGCGTTCTCAGTTCCGCTCTGTGGAGCGCCATTGGTATCGTTGCCAAGCATAACTGCGATGGGACGTCTGTGGCCAATGCCGACAGATACATCCTCTCCGGTAAGATAACTCTTCACGGTATCTGTCCCGGCTTCCTCTGCCTGTACCGCTACTGTGGATCCTGCAAGTGCGCAGGAAAGCAACATTCCTGTGAGAAGTTTAAATATTTTTTTCTTCATGTCTTCTCCTCCTTATGCATATATATTTAACCTTCTAACTGAACAGAAACTGCAGAAACCGCCACTTATAAATACATCCGGAATGGTAATGCCACCTGCTGATGACATCACCTTATATGAAAATCAGTCGCTTTGCAACTGCCATCCGGAACTTTCATAGTAACTTATTCACGGCAAACGTTACTGTTCACTCCGTTCACAGTAACGCGCTTCGCGATGCACAGAAATCATGCTTTGCATGATTTCGCGCCGCAACTCTCGGGTTTTCTGTGAACTTTGTTCACAAAAAACACCTCGCGGAACGTTACCAGTGAACAGTAACCGGCAAACAGCAAAAGCCTCTCCAGTTATAGGGTCATGCACAAAAAAATTTAACGGGTAATTCCAAGTTCCTCCAGTGCCTTCGCCTGGCGTGCTTCCATATCTGCGGCTTCCTCCGGAGTCATGTGATCGTATCCCAGAAGGTGTAGCATACTATGTGCAACTAGGAAGCAAAATTCCCTCTTTACACTGTGTCCATACTCTTCTGCCTGGGCAGCAACACGTTCTGCAGAAATCATAATATCTCCCAGAAGAAGCTCTCCACTGTCAAGATCAAAGCAGGACTCATCATCTTCAGCCACAGAATAATCTGCCGGTGTTTCAAATGGCAGCATTGGAAAAGAAAGAACATCAGTAGCTCTCTCAATGCCACGGAACTCTGTATTTACCCTTTTAATCTCTTCATTATCTGTGAGAACCAGATTTACCTGTGCATCCCATGGACATTTCTCCATGTCAAGCACCTTCTCTGCAACCATCTTCGCAAGCGCCGGACAGTCAAGTCCAAGGTCAAAATCGGTCTCGCATTCGTATTCTATTGTTACCAAAACTTATTCCTCCTGTATGACATCTGCCTGATTTCTCAAACAGGCGACACCATATGTTCAATTTTACTATTTTGTTTGAATTATTCTGTAAAATTCACATTTCAGTTTCAAATTAATCTTCCCACAGGATATTGATTGTCATTTACTGAAAATTTTGTCCTGGCTTCCCAATTACCGGCTTGTCCTCCGAACTGCCCGCTTCTGGGTCTTTTCCTGGGCTTTCGCTTCCTCTTTCTCAAATGCTTTAACAATGTCCTTCACGATCTTGCAGCGGACAACATCACGGTTCGTCAGGGAAATAGTAGCAATATCGTCTACATTTTTCAAAATAGAAGCACACTTCTGAAGTCCGGAATCCGTCTCTTTGGAAAGGTCGATCTGTGTTACATCGCCGGTAAGAATCATCTTAGAACCAGTACCAATACGGGTAAGTGCCATTTTCAAAATAGGAAGTGTGGCATTCTGGCTCTCATCAATGATGATCATACTGTTATTCAAAGTACGGCCTCGCATATATGCAAGAGGTGCAACCTCAATGATTCCCCGTTCTCTTAACTTCGCAGCCTGATCCGGCCCGAATACGTCATTTAGTGCATCGTAAAGCGGCTTCAGATAAGGATCAACCTTCTCCTGTAAATCTCCCGGGAGGAAACCAAGCTTCTCGCCCGCTTCAATGGCCGGACGGCTGAGAATGATTCTCTCAATCTCGTCATTCCGGTACAGCTCTGCCGCATAAGCAACTGCCAGGTATGTTTTACCTGTACCGGCAGGTCCGATACAGATAGTAACCGTATTGTTCTTCAAAGCAGTGATATAATTTTTCTGTCCGATTGTCTTAGTTCGAATTGGAATATTCTTATAATTCAAAGTCACTGCATCCCCCAGCACCTTGCGGGTGCTGTCTGCAATATCCTCCTCGCTGTCATCCTCTTCCTCGGTCTCATCCAGAAAACGATGGATCATATCCACGGAAAGCTGCTGCTGTTTTTCAAGAGCTTCCTTCATGGCTTCAATAATATTCACAGCTGAATGTATCCTGCCGTCATTAGTCCCACTTACGGTAATGCAGGAATTTCTCTGGGTAATGGATACGCCAAGACGATTCTCAATCACCTTGATCAGCTTATCATTGATTCCAAAAAGCTCCTGTAAAATATCTAATGAGTCAATCTCTATATTCGTGGATTTCAAAAACTGCTCCTCCTTGTGTCTGTTCAAAAATATCTCTGGGTAAAAGTATACCACTCTAAAGATTGTTTTTCAACACTTATGATTCCTGACTGAATTCTATATTCTGCTTCTTTCCGCTTTTTTCGTCTACTGTCAATGTACCCTGCACAGTACAATTTGTACTGTCAAATGTGACTGACAACCGGGAATCTGCAATCCGGATTCCTTTATTCAGAAGTTTTTGTTCATATATTCTCAGCTGCTGTACTGCTTTCTTCTGAGCCTGTTCTTTCGTGTAAACTGTGCTCTGTATCTTATAAGGTGTTCGGGTGATTTTTCCCAGGGAAAAAGGAAGGACGAAATTCTCGGTAAGTTTCCAAGGGATTTCTTCCGTTGAGGTTATATATCTGGATTTTTTTCCTGTATCTGCGCCAAAAACGAAGTCACCAACACGAAAATACCAGCTGGTTTTTGAAGTGCCGCTTTGAACCTTTTTTTCATAGGAAAGGGGGACCTCCTGATAATAGGCAATCTGATGACGCACATAGATGTCTGCGTCTGCCGGAACGTATTCCACACGTACAACTTCCTGACTGTCGTTCAGGATCGGCACCTCGCCAGATACCAGAATATCACCCTGTTTGCAAATGTCTCCAGTTTTAACAAGTGGAGTTCCATTTCTGATAACCATATTCACAATTTTTCCATCCAGGTCGGAAATCAGATTGCATGGGGAGTTGGTTTGCTGGATATCTTCTGTGAGGTTTTCTTCCTGAATGGTAAGAAGAAGCCGGGTACCCTGAACCCTGGCAGAAACAAAAGTAATATCCGGGTAGTTTTTCCTGAGAAGGTCGGCAATCCGGGTACAGTTAACCTGATTTTTACGGATCCCATGAGTAATTCCCTGCTGGTCCAAAAATTCCAGAAGCTGAGGGGTGGAATTTTTTACATTTCCATCAATGTGGATATTCCAGATGTGGCCAGAGAGCCAGAGCAGCAAGACCACACAGAGAAGGAACCCGGCTGTAAAGCACTTGCGTTTTTGGATTCTGAGCAGCAAAAACGGCAAACCTATTTTTTTCAGAATATGGATACGGACTCTGGTCTTTCTATGTATGGGAAGGAGTTTTCGGAAATCATTTATGGAAATGCGAGTTGTTATCTTTTTTTCTGACAGATAACGGATTCTTTCCAAAGAGACAGCTCTGGCGTGGCACAAATTCAGGAAGCGTTCCAGCTGGTCACCGGATACTGAAAGTTCTAAAAATCCATGGAGTATTTTTTCGGGGTTATTCATTTTAATCTCGCCTCCATTTATATTGGATTTACGATGTACTGCCGGACGGCAACCGAATTTAGGTGAAATATACCGCAAACCGGAGCTTGCAGACTGCGGGAATGATTTTTCAAACACGCTCTAACATTACCGACAAAATCTGCCCTTTTATTTCCATTTCCCAAGTAGTGTAATGAAATATTTCCAGATTTTTCCCTTGAAGGATCACGCGTCCCTGGCAGGTAACCACGATTAATTTCTCGCTTGTATAGGATAAGATGCTTTTATAATTTTCAATCTGTACCTGCGACGGTCCGGTAATCGTTATAATAGGGGCTTTACAGGACAGGTCACCAGGAAGTTCCATAGCTGTCATAAAACGTTCTGATACAGACATAAAAAAAGCCTCCCGGTCTTTATCTCTAGCTTATGCGGGAGGTTTTCTTTTCATTCTGATTTACAGTTAACAGATCACGCTCTCTGGCGAAAAAGCACCAGAGAAAACCACAGAATGGTATTTCCGCCAAGATTATATTCCATGGAATGATGCTCTACCAGCTCATTTACCACTACACCGTGACTTTCCAGGCAGGGATGCATTTTCTCAGGGAAGCGACAGGGCTTTCCGTCTAAATAGGCACAATGCTCGCAAAGATCGCAGGATTCAGTGGACAGGGTAAATGTCTCAAATCCCTCCCCTTTTAAAAATCCGGCTACCTCTGTAGTCAGCTCCTCGTGAGCATCTCGGGTGGCAAGCATTTCCGCCATGTTCATCACATCAGAAACCTCTGCCACACTGGAAAAAAGAATTCCATTTGGATAACTGTGGATTCGCTTCCCACATTCTTCCAGGCTGCCCACAGCAGGGGGACAAGCCCAGGTGGTGCCATAGCGCTCACACTCCTGTTTGCAGATGATCCGCACCCGCTCCCTTACCTCTATTTCAGCAGTATCCACAAGGCGGTATTCATAAATGGGATACTGAGATATAAATTCTTCAAAACGATCGGTATTTAACATGTCATTCCTCTTTCGAATTATTTATTGCTATTTAGCCCGCCAAGGGGGATCCTTTCAGCGTTCTAAATATCCAAAATACTTAATCTATCAAATCCTGCTCTGCAAATAAACTGGATACCACAGACGAATACTCTGACAGATGCTGGGATTTCTTGATTTTCTTGGCATATTTCTCATAATTTGTAAAATTAACGGCCATATAGCTCCATAATTCTTTCATACGGAACAGCACATTCCGTTCGCCGGAAAGAAGTTCCCGATACTCTTCGAAAAGACAATCATGGAATTCTCTTACTGTCTTTTTATTCGGACGAATGCCTTCCCGGATCTCAGTTACCAGCCCCGGATTCGTGATCAGCCCTCTTCCATACATGAAGCAGCAAGTGTCTGGAAAACGCTCTGTAATCCGCTTATAATCAGCTGCAGAAAACAGATTCCCATTATAGCAAAGTGGCATTTTCAGACGGTTTACAGCCTTCTCATAAGCTCCGAGCCGCGGCACTCCGCGATACATATCTGTCTGAATCCTTGGGTGGATGATCAGTTCATGAATGGGATATTTTTCATAAATGGCCAGCAGATACTCCCAGTCTTCCTCGTAGTGAGTTCCAATTCTGGTCTTTATGGAAATTTTCATATCAAGTTTCGAAAAAATCTGATCCAGGAACTGATCCAGCTTCTGGGGCTCTGCCAGAAATCCGGCACCCTTTCCCTTCGCTGTAACTGTTCCAGAAGGACAACCAAGATTCAGGTTCACTTCCTGGTGTCCGTAATCATCTTTCAAAAGCTGGGCAGTACGGATAAAATCATCTGCATTGCAGGTCAGGATCTGGGGAACCACGTACATTCCCTCATTCCGCTCCGGTGACACCTCGCAAATTTCCTGGAAGCTCAGGTTTTTCTTCGGCTTGGCAGAAATAAACGGAGTAAAATATTTATCCATGGGATGATAAAACCGGTGATACGTCCGGCGGTATACAAAGTTTGTCACGCCCTCCATAGGGGCCATGTAGTCTTTCATTTATATCCTCGCATGTCTTTTTATTCAAATCAAGGGGGGGATTTTCTCAGCTGCTTTATTCAGAGCTTTCACCATGCAAAAAATTCCTTAAATTCTTCGAGAAACTTCTTCATTTTCTTTTCCTCCCTTGGTTTGATATAGCCAATTATACACGTTTCTCTATTTTTAGACAATGCCCTCTTAAGTGTCTGCTGCTATTTTTTTCTAAAATTTATACAAAAAAGAACTTTACCCCTAAATCTGGCAGTGCACGGCAGCCATCCATTTTCGTTTGCTATTAGCAATACAAATGTCTTTCCCGAAAATACATTTTTGTCTTGCACTCTGTTGTAGTACTGTGATAAAATAAACAGGATTTTAGCATAAACCTATTGGTTTGGCATTTTGAGAGAAAGAAGGCTTACTTACGATGAATTTTTCCAAAAGACTGAATTTATTTGGAGATGAAATTTTTGCCGCGCTCAATGAAAGGCGGCTTGAACTTGAGAAACAGGGAAAGAAGATCTACAACATGAGTGTTGGAACGCCGGATTTCCATACACCGGATCATATTAAGAAAGCACTGATGGAAGCTGCTGCTGACGATCAGAACTGGCGTTACAGTCTCCGCGATCTGCCTGAGCTTCTGGATGCGGTCTGTGCATATTACAAGAAGCGCTTCCATGTGGAAATCACACCGGATATGGTAATGTCCGTTTATGGCAGTCAGGAAGGCATGGGACATCTTGGCATGACTTTATGCGACGAGGGAGACGTGGTTCTTCTTCCAGAT
The DNA here is from genome assembly GCF_040924245.1 of Ruminococcus sp. J1101004sp1_RTP21198st1_B9_RTP21198_201120. Classification (NCBI taxonomy): domain Bacteria; kingdom Bacillati; phylum Bacillota; class Clostridia; order Eubacteriales; family Oscillospiraceae; genus Ruminococcus; species Ruminococcus sp. J1101004sp1_RTP21198st1_B9_RTP21198_201120. The sequence goes on from NZ_JBCOMI010000007.1 coordinate 29,362, forward strand.
CCGTGCTATCCGGTTTTCGCAGCAGGAAGCAAATTAGGAGGCGCAGTTCCTTACTACTACCCGCTTGTAGCAGAGCATGATTTCTTGCCATATGTAAAGGATATTCCAGAAGATGTGGCTCGCAAATCCCGTTACATGGTAGTCTCTCTTCCATCCAACCCGGTAGGAAGCATTGCCACACCAGGACTTTATGAAGAAATTGTTGCATTTGCAAAAAAATACGATATTTTAATTATCCATGATAATGCATACAGCGACATTATCTTTGATGGTGTGGAAGGTGGAAGTTTTCTTGCCACTCCTGGTGCGCGGGAGGTTGGTGTTGAGTTTTTCAGCCTTTCCAAATCCTTTAACGTAACCGGCGCCAGAATCAGCTTTCTCATTGGAAATCCAGAAATCATCTCTGCTCTAAAAAAGCTTCGCAGCCAGATCGATTTCGGTATGTTCCTGCCAATCCAGAAAGCTGCTATCGCTGCTCTTGAGGGACCTCTTGACAGCGTAAAAGAACAATGCAGACAATACCAGGCACGCCGTGATGCTCTATGCGACGGACTTGCTTCCATTGGCTGGGAGAAGCCAAACGGCAAAGGAACTATGTTCGTATGGGCAAAGCTTCCGGGAAAACGCACGGACAGCATGGCATTCTGTATGGAATTAATGGAAAAAGCCGGTGTCATCGTTACTCCTGGCGCAAGCTTTGGTCCTCATGGGGAAGGATATGTGCGCTTCGCGCTGGTACTTCCACCAGAGAAAATCAAAGAGGCTGTGGAATCTATCCGTACAAGTGGAATTTAAGTACCACTTCCAAATTTATCTTCAAATATATTGCAAGCTTTAACAAACCGTACACCACACGTTTTGCGCGTTATGGCAGCAATCGCCAGAAACTTACACAAACGTCGGCTTTAGGTTTTGACTGATTGCTCGTGTAAACTAATAAACTCCCGGATGTTAGCTGCCTCGAACATGCTCTAACATCTGGGAGTTCTTGTGTCTGTAATTATCATTTATGGAACTTTACAAAAATGAAATCTCATTATTTATGATAAGGCTCATGATTCATAATCCGATATCCCCTGTAAATTTGTTCCAACAGAATCATCTGCATCAATTGATGCGGAAACGTCATTCTTGAAAAACTGAGCTTATAATCTGCCCGTTTCAAAACAGCATCAGAAAGCCCAAGTGATCCTCCGATCACAAAGGCAATGCTGCTTTTTCCCTGAACGCCTAATCTGGCAATCAGGTCAGAAAGCTCTACAGAATCCAGCATTTTACCCTCTATAGCAAGTGCAATCACATAATCTGTATCGCGAATATGGCTAAGAAGCCGATTGCCCTCCGTCTCTTTGATCTGACGGTTCAGCGCATCGGAAGCTTTATCCGGAGTCTTCTCATCTGGCACCTGGATAAAATTCAACTTACAGTAGCGGCCAAGGCGCTTGGCGTACTCTGCAATTCCGTCATTCAGGTATTTCTCTTTAATTTTTCCAACTGTGATAATACGAATTTCCATTTACACCTCAAAGTCCATTGCTACACGGTCGCATACATTTGGTCTTACGTAAGTGTCCGCAACATGAACATGATTCGGATTTACTGCATAGGCAGCCAGTGCCTCAGCGCTCTCCAGCTCAGTGATCAGGCACAAATCACGTGTGCTGGATGGAAGAAGGTCTGTAACAACCTCTGCCTTAATGAGCCCTGGCACAACACCAACCAGACCTTCAAGATGTTCTTTGATCTGTGCTTTTAATTCAGGCTTCTTCTCCTCAGGAATCTCTTCTTTAAATGACCACATTACCATATGTTTTACCATTTTTATTGTCTCCTTTACATGTATTATATTTTCTTAACTATTACTCCAATTCATACTTCTGATAATCCGTCCTCATAGTTTATTTTAAACGTATTTAGACAGGCTCTGTGCTATTATTCATATACAAATTTTCATAACATGAATTAATTTCCTATAAATGTTCTTCCACATATGACTGGAATTCCTCCATAGACATAAGTACCTTACGTGGCTTGGTGCCCTCTTCCGGTCCTACAACCCCTGCATCGCACAGCTGGTCCATAATACGGGCTGCGCGGTTAAATCCAATCTTATACATTCTCTGCAGCATACCGATGGAAGCCTTTTCCTTCTCAATAATGAACTTACCCGCCTGCTCGAAATAGACATCCCGCTCATTGCCGCCGGAGCTTCCGCCAGCTGTAAGAACCGCATTGTTCATCTGCTGTTCAATCTTATTGTCGTAATCTGTCCGTGGATTTTTATCTGCAAGGAAATCCACAATATTACTGACTTCGTCATCTGAAACAAAGGCTCCCTGCAGTCTGGCAGGCTTCTGGTAGCCCTGCGGATAAAACAGCATATCTCCTTTACCAAGAAGCTTCTCTGCGCCGTTCATATCCAGAATGGTTCTGGAGTCCACACCGGAAGTGACAGCAAAGGCAATACGTGACGGCATGTTCGCCTTAATAAGACCGGTAATAACATTGACAGACGGTCTCTGGGTAGCAATAACCAGATGGATGCCTGCAGCACGGGCCAGCTGGGCCAGACGACAAATAGCGTCCTCCACATCCCCTGGTGCAACCATCATAAGGTCTGCAAGCTCATCTACGATAATGACGATCTGACACATTTTCTCAGGGCGCTGCTCTCCCTCCGGGAACTTCATCTTCTCAATCTTGCGGTTAAACTCTTCCAGATTTCGTACCCCATACTCTGCAAAAGTATTGTAACGGTTACTCATCTCATTTACTGCCCAGTTCAGAGCCCCCGCAGCTTTCTTCGGATCTGTGACAACCGGAATGAACAGATGCGGGATACCATTATAAACACTAAGCTCTACCACTTTCGGGTCAATCATGATCAGCTTAACCTCGTCTGGCTTGGCTTTATATAAAATACTGATAATAAGTGTATTGATACAAACAGATTTACCAGATCCGGTGGAACCTGCGATTAGAAGGTGGGGCATCTTGGCAATATCTGCCACGATCGTCTTACCCTCAATATCTTTACCAGCAGCAAAAGCCAGCTTGGATTTGGCATTCATAAACTCCGGACTCTGGATCAGATCACGGAGCATAACCGCACTGTGTTCTTTATTTGGTACCTCGATACCTACAGCTGCTTTACCCGGGATCGGAGCTTCGATACGGATATCCGGCGCGGCAAGATTCAGCTTGATATCATCAGAGAGACCTACGATCTTGCTTACCTTTACACCCATTTCCGGCTGCAGCTCATACCTGGTAACTGTAGGTCCGCAGCTTACGTTTGTAACCTTGGCATTTACTCCGAAATTATACAGGATTTCCTGTAATTTCTGAGCTGTCTTTCGAAGATGGGAATCAGAATCTCCCTGGGATTTCCCATTTCCACGTTTCAGAAGATTCACAGGCGGATACTGATATTCCTTTTTCACCGCCGCTTCCTGGGTTTTGATCTCATGCTGGATATTTACAATTCCGTTGGCAATCTCCTGCCTGGAAGACTTAGGATTCTTCGCCGACTGACGGGAAGTAGTTTCATCCGAAACTCCATTCCCCGCTGCCATTTCGTCAGAAGCTTCAGAAGAGTGGAAGCCAGAAGTTGCCGGAGATCCATGGGCAGCGCCACCTGCTGCGCCAGAAGTATCTCTCGTCAAAGCAACTGCATTCTGCATGGTAGCCATAGCTTCATTAAAATCCACTCCATCATAACTGTTTTCTTCTTCCTCTGCCTCAGCTGGTTGGTCACTGCTAACTGGATTTTTCATATAGACAGTACCGTCCTCTTCCGTGGTATCCTTTTCCATAGAATATGGCTGTACAGGATCATCTTGTCCGGAGGAGGCTCTCGTATTCAGATCTGGCTCGTCTGACTGCTCTGGCTCAGAACGGTGAATTGCAAACTGCAGCTGTGTTTCCTCCTGTGATGATCTGTCATCAATTGACAAATCATCATCCTGAACCCGATACTCACTGATATCCACATACTTTCCTGTATTAATCGGAAGATTCTGAGCAGAAGCACTCTCGGAAAATTCTCCATTCACTGTAGTCATATTCTCCAGTGATCCTGCATCTCCCGGATTCATGGCATTCTCTGGATTTAAAGGAAATTCCTGATCCACAGATTCCCCGCTTTCCTCGGAATTTCTATCTTCAAATAAATCTGTCCCTGCAAGAAAGCTTGTAGAATCCAGGTTTTCTCCTCTTCTGCCCCGGGTCTGGTTATTTCCACGCATTCTCATCCGGGAATTTGCCCTGGAATCATTTCCAGCTGTCCTGGAAGCCTTTTTCCCTTTCTGTTTGGCTGCCTTTTTCTCAAAACGGGATGGTTCTTCCACCATATCTGAAGCAATCCCTTCTTCGGCAAGTGCAGCTTCCAGCTCCTGCATCCTTTTCTCACGGCGCTCCTGGGCTGCCAGCTGGCGCTGCTGGACTTTCAGCTGCTTCTTCAGCTGACGCTCCGGTGCTCCCTCCTGATAGAGCGCCTGCTGCCCCTTCACAGCTTCCAGGATCTTATCATAAACCTTATACAAAAATCCCAGGAAAGAATGCTGCGTGATCAGGATCAAACATACCAGGATCACAAGTACAATGATCACATAAGCACCGATGGTTCCAAATGCGGAGATTGTAGAAATACAGATTGCGCCTCCAATGGCTCCGCCACCAGTACGATACTCAGAACTGATCCTGTAATATTCTGCAAGAGTTGTACTCTCTGTATAGCCTTCTGTAAAAAGCTGTGCCAGTCCACAGCAGATCAGAAACAGAACTGCGGCGGCGGCTGTTTTTTTATAAGCAAGCACATTTCCCTTATTGGAGATCAGAAATGCTGCCATAATAAAAAGTACAACGGGAAAAATATAAGCCATCAGTCCCATTACTCCCATGAGTACCTTGCTGATGCTTCCTCCGACATTTCCACCAAGTCCGACACAACTTACCATAAGAATGATCGCTGCCGCCATCAGCACCAGAAGTATGATTTCCGTCTGAAAGCCGCTGGATATTGACTGCTTTCCTGCTGTATTCTTTTTAGACTGGGTACGTGCGGAAGATTTTTTCTTCGCGGATGTACCACGTTTGGTTGTTGATTTCTTCGGCGTATTAGACGCTGCCATTAAAAAGTTCCCCCTTCATCAGGCAAATTTGTAACCGATCCGTGTTTCTGTAAGCTTTCCTGCCGGACAGTTATGCAAAATTGCTAATAAGCGCTATGGCTCCTGCCACAAAACAGTAAAATGCGAAATAGCGCAGTTTCGCATGCTGCAAAATGCGGAGCAGATTGCGTATCATAAAATATCCAACTACTCCCGCCACGATCATACCAAAGACATAGGTAAATCCAAGAGACACACTCATCTTTGGCGTGGTAAACTGTCCAAGCTCCAGAAAAAGAGAGCCCAGAACTGCCGGAATGCTGATAAGATAAGAATATTTCACTGCAAATTTCCTGCTGAAACCGCATAATAAGCCTGCACAAATCGTCATTCCACATCTGGATATACCTGGAAATACGGAAATCCCCTGACAAATTCCAATCCACATGGCATTGTCATAAGTCACATCTTTCGGTGTCTTGATTCCACCGATATTACTGAGGTCTGTCACAAGAAGAAACACTCCTGTCACAAGGATACATGCTCCTGGAAGAAGCGGGGAAATCGCCGCTCTTGTCACCAGTCTTCTGCAAATGTATCCAAGCAATGCTGTGGGAATAAATGATACAGCCATAATCGCTGTAAATTTACGGTATGTTCCGTGCACCACTCTGGCATAGTGGAGATTCTCACCGGTTTTCCTGTTGTGAAAATAGATATTTACATTCCCGATTATATCCATGATCATGCCCAGAAGCTCCTCTCCGATCCGGCGAAGATCCTCATGGAATGCAAAAAAAACTGCCACCATCGTGCCTATGTGAAGAAGCACTTCAAAAAGGACTGCAGTGTTTCGTGTAATTCCCATTGCATTTTCTATGGCTGCCAGATGTCCGAAACTGCTCACAGGAAGAAACTCCGTGATTCCCTGAACAATTCCTAATAAAATCGCCTGTAAAACTGACATATTCAATATTTCCTTTTCTTTGGGATAAGACGGACCGCGAAAACCCGTCAAGCGTACTTATTATACCACAAAGCAGGCAAAGATACAACTTTAATCGAACGACTGTTTTGTCTGCAGATTGCAGGAATGATTTTTCAAACACGCTATAATATATAGAAAAAACCCTGCCTGAGATTTCAAACCGAAATCCCAGACAGGGAACTCATACCTTCTTACTTCTCAGAAAAAAGGTGCATATATTTGTTACTGTCCATTTTGAGGCCAGCAGCTTTTATTTTGCATATTTGCTCTTAATATACTCATCGATGCCGCGTGCACCTGCTTTACCTGCTCCCATAGCAAGGATAACAGTGGCAGCACCTGTAACAGCATCTCCACCAGCATATACGCCTTCTTTTGAAGTCTTACCAAACTCTTCGTCAGCAATGATACATTTTCTCTTGTTTACATCAAGACCGATGGTTGTAGAAGAAATCAGCGGGTTCGGGCTTGTACCAAGGGACATGATAACAGTATCAACGTCGATGGTAAACTCAGAACCAGGAATCTCAACAGGGCGTCTTCTTCCGGAAGCGTCCGGCTCGCCAAGCTCCATACGGATACATTTAATACCGGTTACCCAGTCTTTGTCATCTGTAAGGATCTCAACAGGATTGCAGAGAAGATCAAACTGTACGCCCTCTTCTTTTGCGTGATGAACTTCCTCTTTACGTGCAGGAAGCTCTGCTTCTGAACGACGATAAATAATATGTACCTCTGCGCCAAGACGAAGTGCAGTTCTTGCAGCGTCCATAGCAACGTTACCACCACCAACAACAGCAACCTTCTTGCCATGTGCGATCGGAGTATCATAATCCTCACGGAATGCTTTCATAAGGTTGTTACGTGTCAGGTACTCGTTAGCGGAGAATACACCGTTAGCCTGCTCACCCGGGATTCCCATGAACATAGGAAGTCCGGCACCGGATCCGATAAATACAGCCTCAAAGCCCTCATCTTTAAGAAGCTCGTCGATTGTTACGGATTTACCAATGATAACGTTGGTCTCAATCTTAACACCCAGAGATTTTACGTTCTCAACCTCTGCTGCAACTACTTTGTCTTTTGGAAGACGGAATTCCGGAATACCATAAACAAGAACTCCACCAGCTTTGTGAAGTGCCTCGAAGATTGTTACATCGTAACCCATCTTTGCAAGATCTCCGGCGCAGGTAAGTCCGGAAGGGCCGGAACCGATCACTGCAACTTTATGTCCGTTCTTCTGTGCAGCCGGAACTGGTTTGATACCATTCTCCTTCGCCCAGTCAGCAACGAAACGCTCCAGTTTACCAATGGAAACAGCTTCCCCTTTCAGACCGCGGATACATTTACCCTCGCACTGTGTCTCCTGAGGACATACACGTCCGCAAACAGCCGGAAGAGCACTGGACTCACCGATGATCTGGTAAGCTTTTTCAAAGTTTCCTTCTTTTACTTCATGAACGAAGCCTGGGATATTGATAGATACCGGGCATCCTTCCATACATTTTGCTTTCTTACAGCCAAGGCATCTGTTTGCTTCTTCCATTGCCTCTTCTTTATTGTAACCAAGGCAAACCTCTTCAAAGTTAGTAGCACGAACCTTAGGAGCCTGCTCTCTGACTGGTACTTTCTTTAATACATCTGCCATTATTTGTCACCTCCACAATGTCCGCATCCGCCGTGATGGGTATCGCCTTCCTGAAGCTTCAGAAGAGCACGTCCCTCTTCGGTCTTATACATCTGCTGTCTCTTCATGGCAAGGTCGAAATCAACTTTATGTCCATCAAATTCCGGTCCGTCTACGCAGGCAAATTTCACTTCGCCGCCAACCATTAAACGACAGGCTCCGCACATACCGGTTCCGTCTACCATGATCGGGTTCATGCTGACAACTGTAGGAATGTTCAGTTCTTTTGTTAACAGGCAGACAAATTTCATCATGATCATCGGTCCGATTGCAACGCAGAGATCATACTCTTTGCCCTGATTCTGCACAAGGTCACGAAGTACATCTGTACCCATACCTTTACGTACATAAGAACCATCATCTGTAGTAACATACAGATTACATACTTCTTTCATCTTGTCCTCAAGAATAAGGAGATCCTTTGTCTTGGCACCAACGATCGCATCAGCGGTAATGCCATGCTCGTGAAGCCATTTCACCTGAGGATATACAGGAGCTGTACCAACACCACCTGCTACGAAAACGATTTTTTTCTTCTTAAGCTCTTCGAGATCTTCATGGCAAAGCTCAGATGGCTGTCCCAGAGGTCCAACAAAATCTTCGAAGTAATCGCCTGCTTTCAGCTGGGCCATTCTGGTTGTTGAAGCACCAGCCGGCTGGAAAACGATTGTTACAGTACCTTTCTCTGCATCATAGTCGCAGATTGTAAGCGGAATTCTCTCTCCTACTTCGTCCATTTTCACGATGACGAACTGGCCAGGCAGACAATGCTTAGCCACACGAGGAGCTTCCACATCCATAAGAAAAACATTTGCAGAAAGTTTCTCTGCGTTGAGTATCTTATACATAGTTCCCTCCTGAAGTACTATATTTGTTGCTGCTCACTCCGCGGGCAGTAACCTATATTTAACCGTCACTTCATGTATATGTCCGCTGTATGGACACTTGTGTCGGTCATATCCTATAACACTATAGCACAAAAAGACAGGTTAGTAAAATAAAATTCTCCTGTTTTTCTTATATTTTTTCCAAAAAATGTATAATTTTTCATTTTTCAAGGGATTTGCTTTTCTCTTTCCCAATTAAATCATATAATTTCCCAAGAGCTTCTTTCATTCCTCCAACTTCATCGATTAGACCTTCTTTCACTGCCTCCGGACCTTCTAACATAGTTCCCACATCTTTTACCAGCTGCGTAGTGTCCAGCATTAGTTCTTCCAGTCTTTCCTGGGACATGTGAGTGTGACTGGAAATGAAGGTGGTGATCCGGTCCTGGATTTTCTCCATGTTGCGGTAGGACTGGGCGACGCCAATAAACATGCCATTTGTGCGAACAGGGTGGATCACCATGGTGGCACTGGGAACTACAAAAGAATAATCTGCAGATACAGCCATGGGAACACCAATGGAGTGACCGCCTCCAAGTACCAGGGACACTGTGGGCACGCTTAAAGAGGCGATCATCTCTGCAATGGCAAGACCAGCTTCCACGTCACCGCCCACAGTATTAAGCAAAACCAGAAGCCCGTCCACAGACTTGTCATCCTCGATCATGGCAAGCTTTGGCAAAACATGCTCATATTTGGTAGTTTTGCTGTGAGACGGCGCCGATTCGTGCCCCTCTACCTCACCGATGATCGTCAGAAGTTCCACTTTGTATTTATTGGAATTCTCATTTAAAATAACCTGTCCCATATCACGGATCTGCTTATTTTGCTGTTCTTCTTTTTCTACAGATTCTTTTTTTTCACTTTCTGCTTCATTATCCTCTCTTTGCTGCATAAAAAATACCTCCACACAATCGTATGGAGGTAGTATCTGCAAATCTGATTAAATTATTCGTCCCAGTTATGCCATACATCTGTTACATCGTCGTCATCATCCAGAAGATCAAGGATTCTCTGGATATCCTTAAGGGATTTCTCATCTGTCAGTTCAACAGTTGTCTGCGGGATCATGGCAACCTGTGCCTCAAGAAGCGGAACACCTGCGGCCTCAAGAGCCTCGCGTACTGCACCTAAATCATCCGGAGCAGTGAGAACTTCATAGCTGTCCTCTTCTTCGTTGAAATCCTCAGCACCTGCATCAAGAGCGGTCATCATCAGTTCGTCAGCGTCCATCTCGCACTCTTCCTTGTCGATGATGATCTGACCCTTCTGATCGAACATATAGGATACACAGCCCTGGGTTCCAATGCTTCCGTTACCCTTTGTAAAAGCGTTTCTTACGTTGCTGGCTGTACGGTTCTTGTTATCAGTCAGAGTCTCAACGATGATGGCAACACCATTCGGACCATATCCTTCGTATACAGCTTTCTCATAACTGTCTGCGGAATCAGCACCGGCTGCTTTCTTAATACCACGCTCAATGGTATCGTTTGGCATGTTGTTTGCCTTTGCCTTTGCAATAACGTCACGAAGCTTACCATTGTTGTTCGGATCCGGACCACCTGCTTTAACAGCCATTACAATCTCACGACCGATGATGGTAAAGATTTTTCCTTTTTTAGCATCGTTTTTTTCTTTCTTGTGCTTTATGTTTGCGAATTTTGAATGTCCTGACATTTCTTATCCTCTCCTTTTGGTTCTTTTTTTATCTTTTCGGCCCGCACCTTTCCGATGGTTTTGTTGCCAAGGGAAAGAATTCTGAAACGGTAGCCGTTTACAACAATTTCTTTATCCAGATCATCTTCTGTGGGAATATGTCCAAGAAGATTCGTCAGATAACCATTTAAGGTCTCAAATTCCACTTTACCGAAATCAATTCCAAGCTCTTCCGCTACATCTTCCAGATACGCCAGTGCGTCAATGATCACACTGTTATCCTTCTGCGTCCGGAACGTACTGTCGTCTTCATCGTATTCATCCAGAATATCTCCTACGATTTCCTCCAGAATATCTTCCATTGAGACAATTCCTGAAGTCTGTCCATACTCGTCCACTACCACTGCCATATGAATTTTCTTCATCTGCATGGATTTGAAAAGATCACTGATTCCCCTTGTCTCCGGAATAAAAGAAGCTTCTCTGATCAATCCCGGCAGATCCTTAAGGGGTTTGAACTTCGCCCAGGAATTCCTGGTGAGAAATTTCAAAGCATCTTTATAATGAATAATTCCTACTATATTATCTATCGTCTCTCTAAATACAGGATAACGGGAATTTCCTTCCTCAAGCATGGTATCCACAATGGTCTGAAGATTGTCCTCCTCATCAAATGCGATCACATTCTTGCGATGCGTCATAATGTCCTTGGCTTCAGTGTCCGTAAACTCCATGATATTCTGGATCATCTCTGCTTCGTTTTCCTCAATGACCCCCTGCTCATGGGCTTCATCTACAATGGAAATGATCTCTTCCTCCGTCACCGGATCCTCTGACTGATTAAAAGCAACACCAAATGGCCTTGCTGCCAGCTTGGCAATAAAGGTTACGCACATAGTAAAAGGATACAGGATCCTGGTAAAAAATCCTACAATCTTCATATACCGATATGCATATTTTTCCGGGTGATAGGTTCCGATTCTCCTGAATGTAAGAATACCAAGAGACGCAAGCAGAATGATCACCAGTGCAAGCACCAGGATCAATGCAGCCAAATGCTTTATGTAGGGATGAAAGGTCTCGGCAGCCCATGGAACGATAAATGCTCCGAAACAGACTCCGGAAGCCATAACAATCAGCGGAATCGCATTGACAAATGAAACAGGATTGTTGATCAGGGAAAGAAGAAAGACTGCTTTCTTATCTCCTTCCTGCGCCCGTTTCTCCACTTCGTTTTCGCTCAGATTGTGCACTGCAGCTGAAAATCCATAAAAAATACCATTCAGCCACAAAAGCAATAATAAAATGACAAAGCCCGCCAGGGGCATACTACTGCCAGATTCCATATATTAAACCTTTGTTCCTCCTAGACAGCGTTACTGCTTATTACCTTCGCAGTAACGAAAGCATACTGCTGCTTCCTTATTCCACAGCAGCACGAATGTGCAATTGCGGCAGTCAATGCCGCTGAGACTTTACAACTATATCACTAAAGTTTCTTTTCGTCAAGAGAATGTAAGCTCCAGGCTGATTTCAAGAGCATGGTTCACCTTGTCAAGCATAGGACCGTCCAGGTGACATACTTTATCTTTTAATCTTCTCTTGTCAATGGTGCGAAGCTGTTCTAACAAAATTACAGAATCTTTTTCAATTCCATAGGCCGATGCATCAATCTCAATATGGGTGGGCAGCTTCGCCTTGTTCATTTTGGATGTAATCGCTGCGCAGATCACGGTAGGACTATGTCTGTTGCCTACATCATTCTGAATAATAAGTACCGGTCGGATACCTCCCTGCTCGCTTCCCACCACGGGCCGAAGATCCGCATAAAAAATATCCCCTCTTTTAATTACCACACAATTCACACTCCGTTTTACTTTTACTTTTCTGAAAATAAGTATTTCCAACTTTTTTCATGTGTATACATGTGTGGTATTTTTCCCGTAATTCGTTACGGGTTCTTATAAAAGCCGGTAACGGAACCATTTCCGTCTGTATTGTTCTTACCTGACGCATACCTGCAAAAGGCTTTCCAAAGGATACGCGTCACAATTTGTCTGGGTATGCTCAGTCAAAATGTGTCAGCTCGCCACACTCTTTCCCATCGCGGATATAGATTCTTGGCACACGTTTGCTGATATTACATACAAATTCATAAGAAAAACGGCCGGACAGATCTCCCAGTGTATCTGCACTGATAACCTCATCCCCATCTTTTCCAAGCAGTGTCACTTCATCCCCTGTCTTTACATCCGGGATTTCTGTCACGTCTACCATAAACTGATCCATACAGACTCTGCCACAGATCGGCGCTTTTTTTCCATGAATCAGAACCCAGCCTTTATTAGAAAGCATTCTTGGGTATCCATCTGCATATCCAACAGGAATCGTCGCCATCTTTGTAACATGATCTGTCGTGTAGGTTCCACCGTAGCTTACCTGAACCCCCGGCTCCACATCTTTCACGTAGGAAACATGACTCTTTAGGGACATTACAGGTTTCAGCATTACAATGTCTTTTTCTACTTCCTCAGAGGGATAAATTCCATAAATGGTAATTCCGGCACGGACAATGTTCAGATTGGCTTCCGGTACACGGATTATTCCGGCACTATTGGAACAGTGATGCAGTGGAATATGGATTCCATTTTTTTCCAGAAGATCCGCAAAATCAAGATATCGTTTCAGCTGAACCATTGCCGGGGTGCGGTCGTATTCATCTGCTCTTGCAAAATGAGTGAATAAACCTTCAATTTCCACATTGGGAAGAGCTGCAATCCTGCGGATTTCCTCCAGACTCTCTTCTCTGTCCTTAAATCCGATCCTGGTCATGCCTGTATCCGCAGCCAGATGGATCAGACCTTTTTTGCCCGCTGCTTCAGCAGCTTTGTTAAATTTCCTGGCAGTCTCATAATCACAGACGGCCATGCGCACATCATTTTCGGCAAGTTTCTTATAATATTCTTCAAATACCAGTCCCAGGATCAGAATCGGTCTTGTGATCCCGGCTTTTCGAAGCTGTAATGCCTCCTGGGCTGTAGCCGCAGCAAATCCCCATATATAATCAAATTCCTCAAGCATTCTCGCAATAGGTACTGCACCGTGACCATATGCATCCGCTTTGATCACTGCGATGATCTTTGTTCCCTCTTTTATGTTCTTCTTCATCTGTTCAAAATTATATCTGATTGCATCAAGAGAAATCAATGCTTTGATTCTGCTGTATTTTTCCATAACATTTTCCTCGATTTTCTAAATTTATCAGAGCATGCCTCAAAAGGCGTTCTGCAAAATGTACGTCACAATTCTCATACTTTACTTTGAACTTCTGCCAGTTTCAAAACTTCCGGCAGGGCTTCGATCATATCCTTCGCCGTCATGCCGTGAGATCCTTTTTTCTCTCTGGCAATATCACCGCAAAGACCGTGAATATACACTGCCAGGGCAGCTTTATAGGAAAGTTCCTGTTCTTCCTCACAGCTTAAATACATGCAGAGAACAGCTGCGATAATACCGGAAAGTACATCTCCGCTTCCTGCTGTGGCCATTCCCGAATTACCAGAAAGATTCAGATACAGCTTTTCATTCCGGTCAGTCACTACTGTACATGCGTCTTTCAGTACCAGAACACCGCCACTTTTCTCTGCATACTGATAAGCACGGGCTACAGGGTCTTCCTTTAGTTCTGATACATCCAAGCCGCAAAGACGGCTCATCTCGCCCATGTGGGGTGTGAGAATGGTCTGTTCCCCTATTAATTTCATCCACTGTGGATGCATTGCCAGAATATTCAGACCATCTGCATCCAGTATAACAGGCTTTCCTGCTTTTGCTCCGTTTTCCAGGAACCAAAGCATTCTTTCCTTTCCTGAGCCTTCTGTTCCAAGTCCTGGACCGATCACCAGCACATCACACCAGTTTAAATTTTTCCTATTGGCTTCCTCATCAAATTCGCTGGTCAGCATTGCCTCAGGCAAAAGGCTCTGTAAAGGAATCCGGTTCTCTTCCACAGTCTGGATCTTCACCATCCCGGCACCTCCATGAAGTGCTGCACTGGCACTCAGGCAGGCTGCTCCGCACATTCCCTTCGAACCCGCTACAAGAAGGACCTTGCCAAATGTTCCTTTATTTCCCCATGGTTTTCTTGCCGGAAGAGTTTTCACGTCAGATTTTTCTATATACCAGGCAGCCTTGCTTGCAAGCTCACTGCCATCACGGTCCCGGTCATAAATCCCAATATCCGCCACCACAGTTCTGCCAGCATAAGCTCTTCCAGGATACAGACAAAGTCCACGTTTTTTATATGCAAATGTTACGGTAAGATCTGCCTCAAAAGCAGTTCCAAGAACAGCTCCCGTATCTCCATGAATGCCAGACGGAATATCCACCGCTGCTTTATACGCAGGAGCTTCATTCATATGGTCAATTATCTCTTTGTAATTCCCGGTAATCTCCCTGGAGAGTCCAACGCCGAAAATTCCGTCTACTATAACAGTATATTCATCCCATACAGGGTTATTCATTACCGGTACCTGGTAGCTCATGGCAATGTCCCACTGGTGTCGGGTTTCTTCTGTCATTTTATCCGGATTTCCTGCAAGATAAATCTCAGAACGGATCCCTGCCAGATGCAGAAGTCTTGCAATGGCAATGCCGTCACCTCCGTTATTGCCAGATCCGCAGACGGTCAGAATCCGTTCTTTTTTCAAATTTCCAGAACCGTTTTTCTTTTCCAGATATTTCCGGATCTCTTCTGCTGTGGCAAGTGCTGCCCTCTCCATGAGAACCAGAGAGGGAACATGCATATTATGAATGGTGCCATGGTCAAGCAGCTTCATCTGACTACAGGTTACAACTTTTTTCATAAGACCACTCCTAATGCAAAACTGCCGCCCGGTCTCCTGTAAATCCTTCAGCGAGACAAGCAGCAGTCCTCTTTGACTTTTATTCTTTGTTTTCTTTATGTTCGTTACGATACTGGCTTAAATTGTAAGACAGAGCCATCAGGCTCTCGGACAGATGAACATTCTCCACGATCACATCCTCCGGGGCGTCAAGATCTGTATGGGCAAAATTCCAGATTGCCTTGATTCCATTGTCAATAAGAACCTTCGCCATCTCCTTGGCCTTATTCTTCGGCAGGGTTAAAATAGCAATCTCCACCTGATTCTCCCTGATAAATTCCGGGAGACTGTTGATCATCCGAATCTCAATCCCGCGAACAGAAATCCCCTCCAGAACCGGGTTTATATCAAAAATTCCAACCAGACGGAAGCCACGTTTTTCGAAGTCTCCATAATTGGCAAGTGCCTGTCCCAGATTACCTGCGCCCAGGATGATCATGGGATGAATGGTGTCCAAACCCAGTATTTTACCAATTTCTGTATAAAGATATTCTACATTATATCCATATCCCTGCTGTCCAAAACCGCCAAAATTATTTAAGTCCTGTCGGATCTGTGAAGCAGTCACATGCATTTTTTTACTCAGGTCGTTGGAAGATATACGTTCCACCTTCTCTTCCATCAGCTCCCCCAGATAGCGATAATATCTTGGCAATCTCTTAATTACCGCCTTTGAGATCTCTTTTGCATCCAAAATGTTCCCCTCCTTGTTTCCGCTGCCTGTATTTTTCCGCTAAAAACGCATCGCGGAACATTACCTGTAAACGGCAGCCCGCGTAACACTATGTCAATTATACCGAAATGTTATTTTCTTGTCAATTAAAGTTGTGCAGAATTACAAATTTTTGCAAATTTTTTTGTGATTTGACAATTATTCTTTCAAAAAATAAATTTTTCAAGTATAATATACTATTGAACATTCTAATAATGCTGTTTCTGTGTATACAGAACCGCCTTTTTAAGGAGGAACTTATGATTTTATCATGTCAGAGCATCTGCAAATCTTTTGGGGAAAAGGTGATCCTGCAGGATGCTTCTTTTCACATAGAAGAACGGGAAAAGGCCGCTCTCATCGGCAATAACGGTGCGGGGAAAACAACTCTTCTTCGTATTATCATGGAGGAGATTTCCGCGGATTCCGGTCAGGTGGTCATTGCCAAGGATAAGAAGATCGGTTATCTGGCCCAGTACCAGGATATCCACGGTCATCACACTATTTACGAAGAACTGATGACCACCAAGCAGTACATTTTGGATATGGAGGACAAGATCCGTTCTCTGGAGCAGGAAATGAAATACGTAGCAGGAGACAAACTTGAGAGCCTGATGAACAGCTACACCCGCCTGACTCACCAGTTTGAGCTGGAAAACGGCTACGCTTATAAAAGTGAAATCGTAGGTGTTTTAAAAGGTCTTGGATTTGAAGAAGAAGACTACGGCAAACAGATTGAGAACCTTTCCGGCGGTCAGAAAACCCGGGTTGCACTTGGCAAGCTTCTGATTTCCAAACCGGATATTCTCCTTCTGGACGAGCCTACCAACCATCTGGATATGGAGAGCATTGCATGGCTTGAGACCTATCTTCTCAACTACCCGGGTGCTGTATTTATCGTTTCCCATGACCGTTATTTTCTGGACAAGGTAGTTACCAAGATCGTGGAGATCGAGGCTGCCCAGATGAGAATGTACGAAGGCAACTATTCCGCTTATGCCCTGAAAAAAGCGCAGCTGCGTGACGCCCAGTACAAGGCTTACCTGAACCAGCAAAGAGAGATCAAACATCAGGAGGCTGTTATCACCAAGCTCCGCTCCTTTAACCGTGAGAAATCCATTAAGCGTGCTGAGAGCCGTGTAAAAATGCTGGACAAGATCCAGCGCATTGAGAAACCAATTGAAATTGATAACCAGATGCGTATTTCCTTGGAACCACGTTTTATCAGTGGAAATGATGTACTTACTGTAGAAGGACTTTCCAAGGCTTTCCCAGGACAGACTTTGTTTACAGATATTAATTTTGAAATCAAACGTGGGGAGCGTGTTGCCCTGATTGGCAACAATGGTACTGGTAAGACCACAATTTTGAAGATTCTCAATGGAATTGTGGATGCTGATGCAGGACGCTTTGCCTTGGGTTCCAAGGTTCAGATCGGATACTATGATCAGGAACACCATGTTCTGCATATGGAGAAAACTATTTTCCAGGAGATATCAGACACATATCCGACTCTCACTGAGACTGAAATCCGCAATATGCTGGCTGCTTTTCTTTTTACAGGAGATGATGTGTTTAAGCTGATCTCCTCTCTCTCTGGTGGTGAACGTGGCCGTGTTTCCCTGGCGAAGCTGATGCTCTCAGAAGCCAACTTCCTGATACTGGATGAGCCTACCAACCATCTGGATATTGCATCCAAGGAGATTCTGGAGGAAGCACTGAACAGCTACACAGGAACTGTCCTCTACGTTTCCCATGACCGTTATTTTATTAACCAGACTGCTACCCGCATTATGGATCTGACCAACCAGGCCATTGTCAATTATATCGGTGATTATGATTACTACCTGGAAAAGAAGGAGGAGATGACCCGGATTTATGCTCCTGTTCAGGAGACCGCCGCTCAGGAAGTTAAGGAAAACGTCTCTGAAACCAAACTCACCTGGCAGCAGCAGAAAGAGGAACAGGCTCTGAAGAGAAAACGGGAAAATGAGCTGAAGAAAGTGGAAGCACGGATTGAAGAACTGGAAACAAGGGATAAAGAAATTGATGAAACCATGGTTCTGCCAGATATCTGTACGAATGTGGCAGAATGCACGAAGCTCAGCCGGGAAAAAGCTGCTATAGCAGAAGAACTGGAAGGACTTTATGAGAAATGGGAGGAGCTGGCATAAATTACCAGTAACCTGTTCTTTTGAGCCTTACATTTCATATTTATTTCAAAAACAGGAACGAATTTCGAATATAAATATCCGAAACCGTTCCTGTTTTTTTATAACAATATTAACATTTTTACTTTAAACAACTTATTAAAGCTGTCTGTTTTATTACATGGCCTCAAGTTTCTCTCTGATTGCAAGAATAAACTCGCGGCTGTTAAGGACTTTTACATCTTTTAAAGAAGTAATCAGTGCCAGGTCTTTGGTCATCTGTCCGCCTTCGATAGTGGAAAGGGTTGCTTTCTCCAGTTTATCTGCGAACTCTATAAGCTCCTGATTCTGATCCAACTCACCTCTTTTTCTCAGAGCACCGGTCCAGGCGAAGATTGTTGCTACAGAGTTGGTAGAGGTCTCCTCTCCTTTCAGATGACGATAGTAATGTCTCTGTACAGTTCCGTGAGCTGCCTCATACTCATAATATCCATCCGGAGAAACCAGTACAGAAGTCATCATTGCCAGAGAACCAAATGCAGAGGAAATCATGTCACTCATAACATCTCCGTCATAGTTCTTACAGCCCCAGATAAATCCGCCTTCTGCTTTCATTACGCGGGCTACTACATCATCAATCAGACTATAGAAGAACGTAATGTCTGCTGCCTCAAATTTATCCTTAAACTCAGCTTCATAAATATTATGGAATATTTCTTTAAATTTGCCATCGTATGTTTTGGAAATGGTATCCTTGCCGCCAAACCACAGATCCTGTTTCGTATCTAAGGCATAATTAAAGCAGCATCTTGCAAAGCTGGTAATGGATTTGTCCAGGTTATGAACACCCTGGATCACGCCTGGAGTATCAAAGTGATGGATCAGCTCCGTTCTCTCCTCGCCGTCTTCTCCTTTGAATACCAGCATAGCATCTCCTGGTTTGTCAATGTACATCTCGGCATTCTTATATACATCGCCGTAAGCATGACGGGCAATGGTGATAGGTTTCTTCCAGTTCTTCACACATGGCTCGATTCCCTTTACCACAATGGGAGCACGAAAAACAGTTCCATCCAGGATTGCACGAATAGTTCCGTTAGGGCTTTTGTACATTTTCTTCAGATTGTACTCAGACATTCTGGCTTTATTCGGGGTAATGGTGGCACATTTAACAGCAACTCCGTATTTCTTGGTGGCTTCCGCTGCATCTATAGTTACCTGGTCATCAGTCTCATTTCTGTATTCCAGTCCAAGATCATAGTATTCTGTCTTCAGATCAATAAAAGGAAGAAGAAGCTCATCCTTGATCAACTGCCACAGAATTCTGGTCATCTCGTCCCCATCCATCTCAACAAGAGGGGTCTGCATTTGAATTTTACCCATTATTACCTCCTAGTATATGTTTTGTGGTAACTGTGAACTATGTCCGCAGCAACCCTATTTTAACGTAATTCCAAGTCTCTGGCAAGTCTCTGCTACAATTGCTTCAAGTTCTGTATCACAAAGCACAGTAACACGGCCATCCTCATACTGCTGGTCAACCCAGGACTTGATCATCTTTACAAGCTCGCTGTTCTTATCAACCTTCTGGTCGCCCTTCAGGCGATAATGGCTGTCGATCCAGTGTGCGATTCCGGCAGCTCCGGAAGTATTGGAAACGGCAACCTCAACCGGGCGGTTCAGGAATTTCTCGGTATCAAATACATTATAGATTTCCTCATTTTTCAGAAGTCCGTCGGCGTGGATACCAGCTCTTGTTACATTGAAGTTCTTTCCAACGAAGGGAGTTCTTTCCGGTATGTGGTAGCCAATCTCTTTCTCATAGTACTCAGCAAGCTCTGTGATAACAGTTGTATCCATACCTCCAAGGTTTCCGCGAAGCTGTGCATATTCAAATACCATTGCCTCAAGAGGTGTATTTCCGGTACGCTCTCCGATACCAAATAAAGAAGTATTAACACCACACGCACCATACAGCCATGCTGTTGTAGAGTTGCTGACTGCCTTATAGAAGTCATTATGTCCATGCCACTCGATCAGTTCAGAAGGAACGCCTGCATGAACCATAATACCATAAATAATACCAGGTACAGAACGAGGGATCACGGCACCAGGATAGTTAACACCGTAGCCCATGGTATCACAGCAGCGAACCTTAACCGGAATGCCGTACTGCTGGCGAAGCTTCATCAGCTCAAGGCAGAATGGGATAACATAGCCATAAATATCAGCTCGTGTAATGTCTTCAAGATGGCAACGGACAGAAACACCGATTTCCAGACATTCTTTTACAATGCTTAAATAATGCTCCATCGCCTGTTTACGTGTCATTTTCATCTTATAAAAAATATGATAATCGGAACAGCTTACCAGGATACCGGTCTCTCTCATACCCATATCACGGACAAGCTGGAAGTCCTTCTTATTTGCACGGATCCAGCTGGTAACCTCAGGGAACTCATAGCCTCTCTCCATACATTTCTCAACAGCATCACGGTCTTTCTTACTGTAAAGGAAAAATTCAGAAGCACGGATCCTTCCTTCCGGTCCGCCCAGCTTATGAAGGTAATCATAAATCCTTACGATCTGCTCAGTGCTGTATGGTGCTCTGGACTGCTGGCCATCACGAAATGTCGTGTCGGTGATCCAGATATCATCTGGCATATGATGTGGAACAACTCGGTCGTTGAATGCAATTTTCGGTACTTCAGAATATGGAAAAAGATTTCGGAATACATTGGGAGTTGCAACATCCACAAGCGGATACATATGCTCCTCTAACTGAAGCAGGTTTGTGTGGCGATTCATAGAAACACGTCTGTTTTCCATAGATATTTCCTCCTCATCTCTTGGAACTCTTGCTGTCCATTTTACTCACTTAAAGCGACTTCGTCAAGTGCTTTTATACTGTAAAGTGATAATTCTTTATCAAAGTTTGTGTATTCTTTTTCGTACATTTCTTCAAATCACTTAAGCAGAAATCCTTTTCACACAATTGGCTGCTTTTACATTTTCAGAAACTTTCTGCGGTTAAATTTCCCCCACCCTTGCAGGTTTTGAGGCAGTCCCATATCCTCTGCGCTATTCATCAGCATAGTTTTGATATCCGTATTGGTAAGTGCAGGATTTTTTTCCAAAGCACAGGCAATGGCACCTGTCACCAGAGGCGTAGACATAGAGGTGCCGCTTTTCACACCATAGGAATAAGGTTTTCCAGGCACGCAGGACATAATTTTATTTCCAGGTGCCACAATATCCGGCTTGCACACGCATTCCGCCGTTGGTCCTCTCCCTGAAATAGCACTGCGCCCTTCCAACAAATCGCTGGAGCCCACTGTGATCACTTTTTTGCTGCTTCCTGGAGCTGTGATACTGCCCGGCCTTGGTCCCTGGTTTCCGGCAGCTGTGACCACTACCACTCCTTCATCCCACAGCTGCTCCACACTTTCCAGAAGCCTGGCATGGTTTCTTTTTGAGTTACAGGTAGTTCCCACAGAAATATTTACCACCCGGATCCTGTACTGCTGCCTGTATTCCCGAATCCACCGAAGAGCCCGAAGCACGTCATCCTGACTTCCATTTCCATAACGGTCAAGCACTTTCAGCGCAATGATTCCGCAGCCAGGTGCTGCGCCTCTGTATTTTCCCATGGAAGCAGTGCCATCTCCTGCCACCAGCCCGGCTACATGGGTGCCATGTCCATTATCGTCATAAGGTCTCCTTTTAAAATCCAGGAAATCATAAAAAGTCCAGATCCTGCCAGTAAAATCTATATGCTCATAAATCCCGGTATCCAGAATACACACACCGATTCCTTTTCCGGTATAAAAAGATTTTTCCATTATTTTCCCCGATAAAAAGAAACTTATAATAAATTATGTTTCCATTTTTCAATCTGCTTTAAAATTATAGACAATTTTTGAAATTCTCAAAAATTTTTGTCGCTTTTTCTGAGCGTATATAGTATAATAAAAATACGCATAAATTCGTATTTATAAAAGGAATTTTCCAGTAATATCAAACAATTATTTCAGGTGACAAAATGGAGTAAGTCACAACTATACATGAGAGGACGAAAATAATATGGAAAAAGACAACAGGCAGACTCCGGAGGACAAATTTCGCTATTATTCCGGAGCTATCAGACGTGACATGGGGAACCTGCTTAAGTGGCTGCTTCTGGCAGTGGTGGTAGGATGTATAGCGGGAGCTTTTAGTACTTTGTTTTCTTTTGTGCTGAAGGCAGTGACCGGTTACCGCAAGGCACATCTGTGGACCTTTTTTCTCCTGCCCCTGTTCGGACTTTGCATCGTATTTCTTTATGAGAAATTCGGAAAAGACGATGGCGGCACGAATCAAGTCCTTTCTACAGTCCGTTCCCAGGATGATGTGCCCTGGAGATCCGGTCCGCTGATTTTTATTTCGACTGCATTGACACATCTTGCCGGTGGTTCAGCAGGACGTGAGGGTGCAGCTATTCAGCTGGGTGGCAGCATTGCCAATCTTCTTGGCAGATGGATCCATCTTGATGAGGAAGACCGTCATGTGATCGTTATGTGTGGTATGAGTGCTGCTTTCTCTGCACTATTTGGCACACCAATGGCTGCAGCTGTTTTTTCCTTGGAAGTAGTCAGTGTAGGGGTTATGTATTATACAGCTCTTATGCCCTGTATGATCGCATCTTTGATCGCATCCCATTTTGCGGCTGGTATGGGCGTTACGCCGGAAGCTTTTCACGTAGTAAATATTCCTGCACTTTCCCTGGAAACAGGGCTGAAAATGGGCGTTGTAGCCCTTGGATGTGCAGTGATCAGTATTGTCTTCTGTATTATTTTAAATGAGACAGCCAGATTCTACGGCCGGTTTTTTTCTAATAAATATGCACGGGTAGTGGTCGGTGCCGTTCTGGTTATTTTTATTACACTGATTCTTGGAACTACGGATTACATGGGAGCCGGTGCTGAGCTTATTGAGAAAGCAGTGGAGACCGGAGACACCGATTATATGGCTTTCTTCTGGAAAATGCTCCTTACCGCACTGACTATGAAGGCTGGTTTTCGCGGAGGCGAAATCGTTCCGTCTTTCTGCGTAGGCGCCACTTTCGGATGCATGGCAGGACAGCTGATAGGGCTTTCTCCCTCCCTTTGCGCAGCCTGCGGAATGGCTGCTGTTTTCTGTGGTGTGACGAACTGCCCGATTACTTCTATTCTGATTGCCTTTGAAATGTTTGGCTTTAAGGGAGTGTCCTTCTATCTGATTGCCGTTTCTATCAGCTATGCGGCTTCCGGATATTATGGACTGTATAAAGATCAGACAATTGTATATTCTAAATACAAAGCCAAATATATAAACAAACACACAAAGATGTGACAAGCCCTGAAATGATAATATTCATTTTGCAGAGATTTTTTCGAAGCTCTATCCTCTGTCAAATGTTCACTACCTGAAATTTGCAGGAATCCGCGTTGCGGGCGTGGCAAAGCAACATCCAAAACATTCCTGTAAAATATAAAAAACGGCACACAAGCTGCCGTAAAAAGAAGGGGGTACATTTATGAACCTTGAAAAACTTTTTCACCTGAAGGAAAACCACACTGACGTGAAGACCGAAATCATGGCCGGTATTACCACATTCATGACCATGGCTTACATCCTCGCTGTCAATCCCAACATCCTTTCCGCAGCCGGAATGGACCGCGGTGCAGTCTTTACTGCTACTGCACTTTCATCCTTCATTGCAACCTGCCTGATGGCACTGTTATCCAATTACCCGTTTGTCCTGGCACCCGGTATGGGACTGAATGCATACTTTGCATATACCGTAGTTCTTGGCATGGGTTATTCCTGGCAGCAGGCTCTGGTTGCTGTATTTGTGGAAGGTATCATCTTTATCCTGCTTTCCCTTACCAATGTTCGTGAAGCGATCTTTAACTCCATTCCTATGACACTGAAACACGCAGTTTCTGTTGGAATCGGTCTTTTCATCGCATTTATTGGTCTGCAGAATGCAAAGATCGTTGTAAACAATGATTCCACACTGGTAAGCATGTTCTCCTTTAAGGGCTCCATGTCAGATGGTTCTTTCAATTATCTTGGAATCACTGTTCTTCTTGCCCTGATCGGCGTACTGGTTACCGGCATTCTTCTTGTAAAGAATGTAAAAGGTGGTATCCTGTGGGGCATCCTTATTACATGGGCGCTTGGAATCCTTTGTCAGTTTGTGGGGCTTTATGTTCCAAATCCGGATGCAGGTTTCTACAGTCTTCTCCCGGATTTTTCCAATGGAATTTCCGTACCGAGTATGGCTCCTACCTTTATGAAAATGGATTTCGCAGGAGTTTTCTCACTTGACTTTATCGTTATCATGTTTGCATTCTTATTTGTAGATATGTTTGATACTCTGGGAACTCTGATCGGTGTTGCTTCCAAGGCAGACATGTTGGACAAAGACGGTAAGCTTCCAAAAATCAAAGGTGCTCTTCTTTCCGATGCTGTTGGCACTACTGTAGGTGCTATGTGCGGTACTTCTACTGTTACCACATTTGTTGAGAGCGCTTCCGGTGTTGCAGAGGGCGGACGTACAGGTCTTACTTCACTTGTTTCCGCTGTTTTGTTCGCACTTTCCCTGTTCCTTTCCCCGATCTTCCTGGCGATCCCTTCCTTCGCCACAGCTCCGGCTCTGATCGTGGTTGGATTCCTTATGCTGACCTCTGTTACCAAGATCGACTTTGACGACCTTACAGAAGCGATTCCGGCATTTATCGCAATCATTGCAATGCCGTTCCTGTACAGCATTTCCGAAGGTATTGCACTTGGTGTTATCTCTTATGTTATTATCAACGTCTGTACTGGAAAAGCTAAAGACAAAAAGATCAGCCCGCTTATGTATGCACTGGCTGTTATCTTTGTTCTGAAATATGTATTCCTGTAAAAACAGAATGAAATAATTGTACGATTTGCAGTAACATTATTCACGGAACATCACCTGTAAATCGCAATAAATAATCCTAAAAATTCCCCTGCCATGGAACCACGCTTTCCTGGCAGGGGAATCTTTCTATAACACTACTTAAGGGGGGGGATAAGGTAGATTACATCTGTGAAATCATCTCGTAAATCTGTCACTGTTCACTTTGCAGTTAGTAACCGCTTCGCGGAACATTAGCGTTTTACATTGAATGCGCTCATTCCAGGATATAGTGCTGCATCTCCAAGCTCTTCCTCGATGCGGAGCAGCTGATTGTATTTTGCAACACGCTCTGTTCTGGACGGAGCACCGGTCTTGATCTGGCAGGTATTTAATGCTACTGCAAGGTCAGCAATCGTAGTATCCTCTGTCTCGCCTGAACGATGGGAAGAAATTGCTGTATAACCAGCCTTATGAGCCATCTTGATTGCCTCAAGAGTCTCTGATACAGATCCGATCTGGTTCAGCTTGATTAGGATGGAATTGCCGCATCCAAGAGAAATACCTTTGGAAAGTCTCTCTGTATTTGTTACAAACAGGTCATCACCTACCAACTGCACTTTATCTCCCAGTTCTTTGGTAAGCTTCTTCCATCCTTCCCAGTCTTCCTCATCAAGCGCATCCTCGATGGAGATGATCGGATACTTGTCAACCAGCTTTTTCCAGTGGTCGATCAGCTCGTCAGATGTGTAAACAGTGCCGGCCTTTGGAAGCTTGTACTCGCCAAGTTTACCAGTCTTCCACTCAGAAGAAGCTGCGTCCATAGCGATCATAAAATCTTTTCCTGGCTCATAGCCTGCATTCTTAACAGCCTCAAGAATTGTCTCAATTGCTTCTTCGTCAGATTTCAGAGCTGGTGCAAAACCACCCTCATCACCAACAGAGGTTGCAAGTCCTCTTGATTTCAGAATAGCTGCAAGAGCATGGAAAACTTCTGCACACCATCTTAAGCACTCTTTGAAGCTTGGTGCTCCAACTGGCATGATCATGAACTCCTGCACGTCAAGTCCTGAGGAAAGTGCATGGCAGCCGCCGTTTACAATGTTCATCATCGGTACTGGCATACGGTTTCCGGAAATACCACCGAGGAAACGATAAAGCGGGATATCAAGGGCTGTTGCAGCTGCACGGCAGCATGCGATGGAAACAGCCAGGATTGCATTTGCACCAAAGTTTGATTTGTCCTTGGTTCCGTCAGCTTTGATCATCGCCTTGTCAATTGCATAAATATCGGATGCATCCATTCCTGAGATTGTGTCATTGATGGATGTATTAATGTTCTCTACAGCCTTTGTAACACCTTTTCCAAGGTATCTGTTCTTATCATTATCTCTAAGCTCCAGAGCCTCAAATTCGCCTGTAGAAGCGCCGCTGGGAGCAGCTCCTCTGCCGATGGTTCCATCTACCAGATAAACCTCTGCTTCTACTGTAGGATTTCCTCTGGAATCCATAATTTCTCTTCCAGTGACTTTCTCAATTTCTAAGTAATCCATGGTATGTATACTCCTTTCATTTTTCAAAGGAACTCCTTCGCGAACTGCTTCCCGGAAAAGTCCAGCCGCAATCCGCATCATATTATGTCAGCGGTCTTTCTGCCATAATAAGGAGTCCAAATGATTTACACCGTTAGGTTAGCCATTCCTAACTCTGTAATTAGTATAAACTAACTATAACGAGATTGCAAGAGAAATAGGTGATAATATTTTTCATGATGTGTACGTGGTTTGTTTTCCGGTCACACTTCCACGATGTATTCTGATAACCGAGAAATAACAGGCTCCAGAGCCTGTTTCAAACGCGCTCTAGTTCAGGTAATTATACACTATACTGAAAATTTCCTTGATTCCATTTATGCCCGTATATTCATTTGCCATGGAATATATCACGATCACATAATCCGTCTTCTTGCCATATACGATTGCAGCATCATGCTGGTAATTGTCTGTCTCCCCTGTTTTATTTCTTGATTTCACACCAGAAGGCAATCCTGCAGGAATCTTGTAGCGGCGCTCCTGATTCAAAAGCAGATTTAACATCTGCCTGGAGCAGGATCGGGAGACAGCTTTATTTTTATATATTTTTTTCAGCAGTTTTCCCACGTCTTTCGCAGAACTTCGATTACTTCCAAGGCCATCGTTCTGATAATAACTGTTGCTTGGATGAAGAGAATGATGCACTCCAGTGCCCGTATACCCCTGCTTTTTCAAATACCTGTTAATATAATTGCACCCTGATGAAAAACTGACATTTCCAAGTGTCCTTACAAGCTCATTATAGCACTCATTGTCACTGACCGTGATCATACTGTTCAGAAGACTTTTCACTGTTCCATTCAGGTTGATCCGCTTCTTATTGCCGCTGGCATAAACTGCTTCCATAACAAAAAGCTTGATCACACTGGCTGGATACATACTGGTTTCATTAATAGACAAAATATCCCCTGTTTTCAGATTTTCCACATACACAGACCAGTTGCCGCTGTACCCATTTACGGTGGACTGGAGTTTCTTCTTCAGTTTTCCCAGACGTACCTCTTCTTTGGCACATTTCCTGCCCTCTTCATTTACATACACATTCTCTGAAACCATCTGACTTGTAGCGATTGTTCCGTTGGCTGTAAGATAATAACCCTTATACCAACGGTTTGTGTACAATTTTCCATTTTTATTTAATGCCAGCTTTTTCCCTTTAATGGTAATCCAGCCTGCATTCTCTTTCCCATTTTTCTTCCCCTGTATAAATAAAACGAGATAGAACTTAACTTATTCTCACTCTATAAGATTCGCAAATTTATCGCCATATTTCTTTTTACTAATATACGCCATTATAATTCCTAAAAGAATCCATCCACCGACAATAATCCATTCCTGCCAGACCAATGTACAATTCGTCTCCGGAATAATATACATGGCGGACATGGTTCCTGACATAATAACTGCAACTATTCCTACAAATTTGTAGTGTTTTACCTTATATGGTCTCCTCATATCAGCTTCTTTCCTTCTTAAAACTATAAAGGACAGTGATACAATGCAATAAGCAAAACAGCAGGCAAAATTTCCTGCATCAACAATCCACACAAGCATTGACCGGCCAAAAAACGGGGAAATAACTGATAATGCCCCAATTAACAGCAATGAATTCACAGGTGTATTGTATTTCTTATGTAGTACAGCAAATTTCCTGGGAAGCATATAGGAAACAGACATAGAATACAAAGCTCTGCTCCCGCCAATCAGGAACGAATTCCAACTGGTAACAATACCGCAAAGACCACCAATTATCAGGACTTTAGCCATATTAGCATTATTAAATGCAACACCCATTGCATCGGCAGTTACAAGGCCGGTGGCGGAAGACGTCGATGTCTTAATCTGTCCTGCATCCATAACATATCCAACAGCCAGAACAACCAGAACATAAAAAGAAACTGCCATAATGATAGAAAAAATCATCATCTTCCCCAATTTTTTCAATGGGACATTAATTTCCTCAGCTGCCTGTGGTATAACATCAAATCCAAAAAGAAAAAAAGGCGTCATTATAGCAACTTTCGCAATATTTTGAATAATCTCGCCACTGGTGTCTCCAATCAACAACTGATTCTGAAGATTGCTTACGTTTCCTGAATATGCAGCTCCTGCAACCAGTGCGATTCCTACTGCCGCAATTACACAAGTTAATATTTTCTGAAATCTTGCAGCTTTCTTCATTCCAATAATATTGAGGAATAGAATTAACAGCGCCATTCCAATTGCAATAAGCAGCCATGTAAAATATATATCAAATCCGCCAACCGAATATAAATATCCTCTGGCTATTTTAGGAAAAACATATTGAAGGATAGTTGGAAATGATACTGCCTCATAGCATACAACGCCAATGTAGCTTAAAATAATAGACCATGTACATATATAGGCTCCAATAGAGCCAAATGCCTTATAGCTAAATACATGTTCACCACCACATTTCGGCATTGCGGTAGTCAGTTCAGCATAACACAAACCTACAAAGTAGATCATAATACCGCCAATAATAAATCCAAGTACCGTTCCAAGAACTCCACCACTGGTAATCCACTGACCAGAGGACACAACCCATCCCCATCCAATCATAGCACCAAATGCTACGACCAAAACATCACCCGTGTTGAGCACTTTGCTAAATTCTGACTCTCTATTACTCACTAACATCCTCTCTTTCCTTAATCCTGCGAGAATTTTATACCGTCATTCTTTAATATGGATGACCTCCAATTCTCCCAACAAGTACTTTTTTACCATCTCCAACCTGATTGTCCATCCATGATTTGTTCTGAACAAACTCATGGATTGTAGTTAATCTTTCCACACCGTCAATAACACTCTTATGCCCATTTTCATCTTCATCAAAACAAAACGAAGAAAATTGCATACGCAATAAAATAATTTGTATCTATATCATCTATGTCCTGCTCTTCAATTCCAATATAATCCTTTTCAAAATTTTTCTTAGCTTCCAGATACTCAGTAATTTTATTCACTCTTAGCTGTTTCATTTATACGTCACCTCAAAAAAAATCCCATGGAAACACTATCTTCATTTAAGATAATGATACCATGGAATTGTAAAAAAATCTATAAAATTTGGCACCTGTTAAAAGATCAATCTCATAATCATGTTACAGTTACAGAGATTTTTATGAAGCATACCTTATATAGCGGCTGATTGTATGATTGATATCATAACTTCCATTACCATACACACCACGATACCAGCCCGCAAACTGAGCTTCCGGATCATAATATGCTCCATCAATCATTACCCATCCATGTCTGGTAAGACCATCCGCAGCACCATCTCTTGTACCAGAAACGCGACCAAGAACTACATACGGATTATATCCCAATTCTCGTGCCATCGCTGCAAATGTGCAGGCAAACCCATAACAATCTCCACCGCCTGTAGTAAGCATGTTATATGCAACCTCACGCTGCCATCCTTTTTTATTCAGATCCGGCCAGTATGTTGAATAATAGAAATTTCCACTGCTGGTAAGATATCGCCAACAGGAATAAAGCTTTTCAGATTTACTCATTTCTGTAGTCGTAATTCTGGAAATTATAGTCATAAGTTTCATCTTTAGTTTGGCATTTAAATCATTTTTGGCATATCCCTTGCTGTTAAAGGTAACGTTTGCAACCGTTTTGTTTTTTGTCAGACGTCCTTTAATGTCGCCTCTGTAGAGTTTGTTTCCGATTTTGAAAAATCCTTTTATTGCCTGTCCTTTTTTGTTTACATAATATAATTGCTTTCCTACTTGTACAATTTTCGACTTTGATGGCTTGAGCAATCTTCCCTGGAGATCAAAAACATATGTGTATTTTCCAATTTTTGTTCCACCAACTGCTGCTGTTCCATCAGCTTTAAAATAGTAACGTCTTTTCTGAATGGTTTTCCATTTACTTTTCAGTTTATTGCCTTTCTTATCATAGAAAAAGTATTTTGTACCTTCTTTTATAAGACCGCTTTTCTTCACTGTCACTGGCTGAATCTGAATTGTATCAGAAGCACCTCCATTTTCTGCCTGAACAGGTACTGTGCAAACAGTCATTACAGATATCGCGGCAATGGCAAGAATTTTTCTTATCCTTTGCATACTTTCTTCCCCTTATGTACTACAACATTCAAATCAGTCTTTCAGACGGCAGACCATTTCCCAAAGCGCCGTTGCAGAGTTAAAGTTCTCCGGAATAATATCTGCCGGAGTAATAGCAATATCAAACTCATCTTGAAGTTCGCTGACAATTGACAAAATTGCAAAAGAATCAAGCAAACCATCATCAATCAGAGTATCACAGGTTTCATAATCTACCCCTGGCTTAATATCCTCAAGAATTTCTATTAATTTGTCCATTTTTGTTTCCTCGCTTTCCAATTATCGTTTTTGCACAAATACCTGCTGAAGCAGGATACATTTATTTTCCAATTACGAGCATAACACAAATCCTAAATCATTTCAATACGAAGAAAGCTTCACTTCTTTATACGTTACTGTTCAGCTAATCTGTGTTGCCAGAAGTTTTCTGTTAATTTTTCCATTCTGATTATGAGGCATTTCAGGTAAATGATTGATTTTTCTTGGCTGCATATAATCCGGTAATTTTGACCTTAATGTTTTTAGCAATGTTTTATCGTCAATTGCGCCAGAATAGAATAACACAATTCTCTTTTTAGCCGAATCAAATACACAACAATTTTCATCTACTCCATCAATGCTGCTTACATTTGCCTCAATTTCGCCGAGTTCAATTCTTCTTCCCATATATTTAATCTGGAAATCTTTGCGACCATAGTACTCCAATTCACCATACTCATTGAAACGTACCAGATCGCCCATTTTATATACTGTTTCCGGATAACAGGAATTCAGTGGATTCTGAATAAATACTTCCGCGGTCTTTTCGGGATCTTTATAATATCCATATCCTACTGAATTTCCTCTGACAACCAACTCACCAACACCTTCTGTTATAGGATTGCCATGCTCGTCAATCACAAGAACATCACAATTGCTGTACGGAATGCCGATTGGAAGGATATCTTCATCTTTAAATTCCCGGTCTACAATATAGTAAGTACATCCATCTGTAATCTCAGTAGAACCATATGCATTAATATATACAGCATCCGGAACCGCTTGCTGCCATGCCTTCAGCTGTTTTATTGGCATAACTTCACCGCCGAAAACAATGAGTCTGATTGCTGACAGATCTGCTACAGAAAATGCATTTGTATTAGCTATCATGCAAAGTGCAGATGGAACCCAGCTAAGTAAATTAATCTTATTTTCGTACAAATATTGAACCAGATAAGCTGGGAAAAGAAATTTGCTTTTGGGAATCAGGTAAGCATGTGCTTTGGCCGCAATTGTTCCATAAATATCAAGAGCCGTCATAACATAGTAAAACGGAACCTGAACACCCAGTACATAGGTATCGTCCATTTTATAGTCTGAAACCAATGCAACTATGTAACTGGTGATTGCTTTATGAGGTGTGACTACTCCTTTTGGAACTCCTGTCGATCCAGAAGTAAAAAGGACATAAAGCACATCCGTCTCCAGAATCTTTGCTTTACTCTCTTCAATTGTTTCTTCAAATATTTCAGAATCATTTAATTCCTCTGTAACAATAATCCTGTCTTCACAAAAAAACTCTTTTGCATTTTCAAAATGCTTTCTGTCTGTAAGTACCAGTTCTGGCTCAAGTACTTCAAATATTTTATTAATTCGCTCAACCGGCATTTCCGTATCAATTACAGAATAAAAATTGCCACTATAAGCGACTGCCATCATTGATGAAATACAGTAAATGGATTTATCAAAATAAAGGGCTACTGGTTTCTTACGAAATCCCGACTTTATAATCGGCATTGCAATCCTGTAAGCCTCTTCCTGAAGCTCTTTATATGTAAGGGATCTTGCTTCTTCCGTAAAAGCAGCTTTATTTGGATGTGTTTTTACAGCATCATCCAGAAAATCTGTCATAATTCTTGGCATATGACACCTCCATATATTAAATTTGGTTTAAAATATTTGCCAACACTTTAGAATACTCTTTTGCAGCATTTCCATTCATATGACCATTATAGTCCGTATAACTGCTTAAGTCGTGAGAAAATGCCTTGAAGTATTGTGTATTAAAATTCAGGTAAGTAATTCCTTTTTGATTAAAATACTCTCCCAAATATTTTGAAGCCGCATTAAAATTATCACTGTAAACTTTCAGTGTATCAATTGGAATCGGAGTAGTTACAGCTACAAATTCAATATTATTTTCCGCGCAAAAATCAATCAGCTTTCCAAGATATTCCATATTCTGCGGGTTTACCTGATCTTCTGTAAAATCCTTCATAGACTGCATTTTCAGCTTGGTTGTATCAACCGGATAACGCTCAATCAGGCCACTTTCATGGTATTCCTGGGTATCGCTCTTTAAATGGGAAATATCATAATCTTTATTCCATTTCTGAGAAAAAGTTTCCTTTACTTTTCCAAGCTCATAGCTAAGTGAATATTCATACCACGGAAACAGAACAGTTCTGAAATTGCAGTCCGCAATAGAATTCCAGAAATATTCCAATTTAGCTTTTGAGAAAGGAAACTCGTGATAAAACAGAAGATAATTGTTTCCTTCTTCTTTTTTGGAAACCAGATATTCCGGATCCACTTCATAAATAATTCTGGTAGGCTTCTGCTTCTCTGCAATCAGCTTCGCAATATGATACGCGTCAATTACGTATTCTCCTCCAACGCACATATTGTGACCAGTTCTTCCTGTAATTTCTTCCATTACTGCCGGATCAATATCTGTCATTCCGTGAGAAGTTCCCAGAATAATGTCATCATATTGATTATTTACCACTGCATGAATATCATTCCTCATAAAGGTACATGGATAAAGCGCCATATCCAATCCTACAAGAAGTGTTATACACACAGCAAGTACCAGTACTGTCTTTACGATTTTCTTAAAATTGTGCATAAATAAAACCTCTCGCTACTGCAGTGGAACCAAACAAGCCAATGGATACCAGCATGCAAAAATAAATGGCAGCTGTAACAGGTAAAGGAAGCTTTGCAAGAGACTCGCGAATTTTCACTCCTCTTTCCTGAAGTACACTGACAATAAACTGAATCACACATAAAACACCAATGATCAAAAGAGCATAAGGAGTAAATGCAGTCCCCTGTTTACCTGCCGGAATCATAAGAAGCTGAGATGGAGCAAAACTTGTCAGGGACTGCTTCATCATAAGAAAAGCCTGTCCTACACTGTCTGCCCGATCAAAATAATTACCAATAAGAACCAGTATAAACGTTCTGACTACTGTAAATACGTAATACCAGGTTTCTTTACCGGAAATATTCAGTTTTTTCTTCCAACTGCGATAGTTATCAGCCATAATTCCACTAAATGCAATAATGATACCATTATACATACCATATACGATATATTTCCATGCAGCTCCATGCCAAATACCCACAAGGAAAAATACAATCAGATTTGCTGCACCAATTGGAATAGCACGGCCGATTTTCTTACCAAATACTTTTTTGCATTTCTTACCGAATTTACTCATCCAACGAGATAATGTAACCGGATAGAATACATAATCCTTCATCCAGGTTCCAAGGGTGATGTGCCAGCGATGCCAGAAATCTGCAGTCGATACTGCAAAATAAGGTCTTTTAAAGTTCTCATCCAATTCAATTCCAAACATAGAAGAAATACCGATCACAACATCCATTCCACCAGAGAAATCTGCATAAATCTGAATCAGATAAAATAATACTCCAAGCAGAGCAACTCCATTGTATTTCTCCGGATCACAAAAAATCGCATCTGAAAAAACCGCAGCCCAATCTGCAAGAATCATCTTCTTAAAAAAGCCCCAGAGAATTCGTTCAAACCCTCTGACAATATTCTGACTTTCAAATTTGTGCTCTGCATAAAGCTGGTTTGCCAGACGACTGTATCTACCAATAGGTCCCTGTAAAATCTGGGGAAAATAAGATACAAACAGCGCATACTTAAACGGCTGTCTTTCTGCCTTACATCTCTTCCAATATACATCCAGAAGATATCCGGAAGACTGAAATGTGTAGAAAGAAATTCCAAGGGGAAACAGAAGTTCAATTCCTCTTAAATGTAAATGAAACAGGGCGTTGATATTCTCTATTGTAAAGTTGGTATACTTTACCACGCCAAGCATCCCGAAATTGAGAATCAGCCCAAGAATTAAAAGTTTTTTTGCACCTTTGTGATTGCCGTTTCCTTCTGTTTTTTCAATGAGAAGAGCCAGCAGCCAGGTTACAAGGGTGGAAAAAAGAATAAAGACAACGTAACGGGGACCGCCTGCTATGTAATAGATATAACTGAAAGCAAGAAGAACGATCCACTGAAATCTGCGTGGGACAAGATAGTAAATAAGTACACTTGCCGCCACAAATAGTATAAACAGATTAGATACTAACGACATATTTTTCTCCTAAACCGGACATGGCTCTGCACTGCTCCTCACAGTGCAAGAGCCATGTCCTGTATTTGAGTTGCAAAGCAACTGAAAGTCCTATATGGTGTGCCCCTCTATAGGAAGCAAATCTTTTTAATTTAAAAGACCATTATCCAGGCAGCCGTCTCCGCCGTCATCACCGCCGCTATAATCATCCCCACCGCCGTAATCATAGGAATAATCATTGTTGTCGTAGGAGTAATCATAACTCTCTGTCTGCTGTGCAGCTGCCGCCTGGTCTGCTGCTGCCTGAGCTGCGGCTGCATCAGCAGCTGCCTGGTCAGCGATTGCTTTCTCAGTATCGTATGTACTCTTCTTCTCTTTGGTGCTCTTCAGTTTATAAGTACCATAAATAATTCCATCCTTCTCGCGAAGAGTAAGGGTACCAAGATCCTCAAGTACAATACCGTGAACATCTGCTGTTGTTCCGTCTTCAAAGGTAAGCTGCATATCATAAGTTGGAGCAGTATCCTCAGAAGTTTCTTCCGCTGTCTCTGCTTCACTGTTTTCTTTGGAAAAATATACTCTCTTCTTCTCTTTTAACTCAAATACATCGTCAGCTTCCATCATATTCTCAGGGAATTCTGTCTCATCAGCAGTCTTGATCGCAAGTCCTGTAATCTTTTTGCCTGTACCATTTCTCAGTTTAAAAGCAATGCAGCCTTCTGTCTTTTCGCCAACTGTTTTTAAGTCTTCTTTCTTTTTGGCAGCGGTCCTTTCTTCTTTTGCATCATCAGAATCAGCTGATTCCGCATCTGCCTCTTCTGCATCTGCATCCTCTTCCTCATCAGAGCTGTCTTCTGCAGCATCTGCCTCAGCTGCTTCAGTTGTCTCTGCTGCAAAGCAGCTTACCGGAGCTGCAATGGCTAATGTGCCTGCTAATAATGCCATTAATAATTTTCTCTTCATGATCAATCTCCTTATGTCATTCTTTTTAGTTATAAAAAATCAGAAGCTGATTTTTGTTCTTTTTTCATTATATTTGTAAGTTCCCTTAGCACCGTATTTGAATTTGTATCCACTGTTGACATTTGGGTTATTGCGGTATGTATATGCAAAGTTCGGATCATATACATAAGTGGTTTTGCCGGATTT
Organism: Ruminococcus sp. J1101004sp1_RTP21198st1_B9_RTP21198_201120; assembly: GCF_040924245.1. Classification (NCBI taxonomy): domain Bacteria; kingdom Bacillati; phylum Bacillota; class Clostridia; order Eubacteriales; family Oscillospiraceae; genus Ruminococcus; species Ruminococcus sp. J1101004sp1_RTP21198st1_B9_RTP21198_201120. The sequence goes on from NZ_JBCOMI010000007.1 coordinate 65,575, forward strand.
AATCTCGCACCATGCATGCTCGCCGTCTTTGCCGTTGCGCTGCGGCACAGAACCCATAACAAATTTAACATTCAGCCCTTTTACTTTCGCCATCATAGCAAAAGTTGCAGCCATTACATAGCAGTCACCTTTGCCATATTTAAAGCCATACGCTGCATAATATTCAACTGCATTCTTACTTTTTCCCGGTTTCTTTACGCCGCCGAAATATTTAATTTTTGTGGAGCTCCAGGTAAATGCTTTTTTAAGGTTTCCGCCGCATTTTTTAAGTCGGATTGCTGCCAGTTTCTCGGCTGTGGAAGCTGTGGTTACCACACCTTTTTTGTTGATATGATAATATTTATTTTTGATTTTGTAGCCATATTTGTTTTTTACAAGTTTTCCATTCTTGTAATAATAGGTCTTACCTGCTTTTTTGTAGAAACCTGTTTTCGGTGGTTTGTTTTCCTGCGCAGGTGTAGGTGTAACAACCGGAGCTTCAACTACAGTTGTCACAGTAGTACTGCTGTCCGCGGTTCCTTCTGCAAATACAGGAGTTCCCATTGTAAGTGTCATACTCAGTGACAGAACAACTGCCAATGTTTTGGTAATCTTTCTCATATTTATTTTCTCCAATCTTATATTTCTTTTATTATTTAGAGTCCGTTAATCTAAAAATCCGGCTCCAAATATCATTTTTGCAATCTGCATATTCTATCGGGGCTGAATACCGTATATGATTTCACCACCGCTGATTTTTTTTCCAAGTGATACATAGATATTTGCATATGTCAGTTTCATATCTTTGCTTACACCATTCATACAGCTGGAATAGGATCTGGTCTTGGAGGGTTTGCCAAGAAGTTTGCGAAGTTTCACACCGTTTTCCATATATTTGCTGGCTTTTTTCAGCTGGCTGCTCTTCTTGGCTACACGTACACCATTCTTATCAAAGTAATAAGGGGTTCCTTTCAGGTCTGCATATACACCTTTTTTTACTTTATATCCATTTCGGTCAAATCCATAGTACTTTTTGCCAATCTTCTTAACTACAACATTTTTCTTATAACCGCTCTCCTTCGGCGCTGCATAAGCCACTCCGTTTTTACCAAAGTACTGTTTCTTATCTGCACTCCAGCAGTTCTTCTGCATTACGCCGTCTTTGTAATAATAGGTTTTGGAACCTTTCTTAATAATTCCATTTAATAATGCAGGTGTGGGAGCTGCAACCGGATTTTCGACTACAGCGGCTGCTCCATCACTGCTGCCAGCTACCTCTGCATTTGCAATTACTGGTGTCTGCAGCATAAATACACACATTGCAGGAAGAAGTAATTTTTTCCACTTTTTCATTTTCTAAATCTCCTTTATAAAAATTTTTAGCTTTGTAACTTTTTCGTACCTTCTCAGTTGAATCATGATTTGCATGAATTCGCGCACCTTGCGGAATACTGTCTTCTGAATAGTTACTTCGCTTTTTATTTTTAAAGCAGTTTCTGCCTTAAAATTTCACACTTGATCTTACAGAATATGCAAAATGGGTAGATGCCCCGAACAAAGGTCCCATATTGTCATAATAAAGCCCATCAATCATTACAAATCCATGATCGCCAGTGGTGGCAATTACATACGGCTCATATCCTAAAACCTTGGCACATGCAGCAACTGCACTTGCAACACCGTAACAGCATCCTGAAAGATTATTATCAAACATGTAAATGGCAGACTGATAAGGCCAGATCTGAGTCCTAAACTCTTCATCAGTAGGATAAATCCATGGCTTGAAATCAGTATAGCCCATAAGATAATTGAAACAGGTTCTGAATTTCTGGCTGTTGGACATATTCGGAGCAGTATGCTTCTCCACAAATTTCCTTGCTTTTCGCATACACTCAGCTTTAAGTGCAGAAACCTGAATGGCAACTCCTTCTGAATTGATCTCGTATTCCTTTCCCTTTATCTTATAGCTGGTTTTATTTCTGATGAGAACACCTTTTGAATTAAAATAGTATTTCTTCCCCTTAATGGTCTGTAAACCGGTCAGCCGATAGCCTTTTCTTCCAATGTAATATCTCTTACCTTTCACAGTAAGCCATTTACTCTTCGGCGCGCTGGTTCCGTTCTTTCGGATGTAATAATAGTTTCCTTTGTATTTTATCCATCTGTTTCTTGCCGCATCACCATTCGACAGATAATAGCGTTTTTTGTTCTTATATATCTGCCAGCCTGAATAGCGAATTCCACTCTTATGGAGATAATATTTCCTGCCGTTGATCGTTACCCAACCCGATTTCTGAAGTAAAGTACCATCTTCCTGCCGCCATTGATACCCTTTTTCTACAGCTACCCAGCCAGGATCAGCTTTCGGTGGAACAACTGCAGAGTTATCTGCATTTTCCTCTTTTGGATTAACGGAAGTACTTTCAGAAGTCACAGGCGTCGCTTCTGCAGTTTCCGCATATACAATTTGGACTGGTTCTGTGGAAAGCATGGCTGTCAGTATCAATACCAGAATGCGACTTCTCTTTTTCATATTCCTTTCCTCCCATATCTTGTTTCATTATAACAGCATTTCTTCTTCCACTGTAAAAGCATTTTTCCATATTATACCAAAATCATATACAAATTTCCATGTTTGTTGCGTAAAATGTATAAAATTAACTTTTCTGTAAAGACTTTTATATAAACTTTACAAGGAGGTTTTTATGTTGCCTGTAATTTTACTTATTGTTTTATTTTTTGCGTTGCAGCTGCTTGTACTTTTCTGTTGTGTTGCGGCGGGAAATGATCCTTATTCACAGTTTCTTTCAGACGAGGAACAGGTGGAATATCTGGCGCGCTGGAAAAAAGAACATGGATATAAATAATCTTTGATAAGGAAAGGGAAGCACCACAGTTTTCCGTATATTGGTAAGTACCCATAAAGTATTTTTATATATGAAAAAAAGGCAGTGCTTATAACAATACTGCCTTTTTTCATAAAAATGCCTATATGATAATACACACAAGACCGCCTTTACTGTCATTTACGATTTTCTGCATGGTATCCTGGAGCTTCACCTGGCTTTCCTCGCTGATCATGGTCAGCTTGCTGCGGATGCCATCCTGTACCAGCTGTTCAATGGATTTTCCGAAAATATTCGTCTCCCAGATGCTCTCTCCTCTTGCATCGCTTTCCCCAATATAAGTGATCAGGTCTTTTGCCTGCTGCTCCGTACCTACGATCGGAGCAATTTCAGTTTCAATATTTGCTTTGATCATATGAATAGACGGACTCTTTGATTTAATTTTCACACCATATTTATTTCCCTGGCGGATCACAGCCGGCTCTTCCAGCTGAATCTGGGAAAGCTCTGGTACAACTACACCGTAGCCGCTGCTATTTACTGCATCCAGGGCATCTTTAACCTTTACATACTTTTCCTTCATTGCAGCAAGCTCCTTCATCGTATGGATCAGCTCATACTCACTTTCCATAGGAATTCCACTCATATCGCTAAGCATCTTATAGTAATATTTATCATCTATCTGAAGCCGTATCTGAATGGTTCCATCAGAAAGACCTACGTGATTCAGAAGAGTATCCTGTACATAAGGACCTTCCAGTTTTACCGATTCCCTGGTAACATCACGAATGTGTAAAAGCTTCTTCATGCACACTTTGATCTGGGAAAGGATCTGGCTTTTCAATTCGCTGTCTGCAGGCAGCATTTCCACCCATTTGGGAATAAAAAACTGCAGCTGGGTAATGGGAAATTCATATAGGATTTTTTCCAGGAGCAATGCGACATCTTCTTTTTTCAACTGCTCACAGTTAACCGCAACAACTGGTACCTGGTACTTCTTCTGAAGCCCGTTAACCATCTGAGTGGTTTCTTCTTTATAGGGAAACTGAGAGTTTACTACAATGAGAAATGGCTTTCCCTGTGTTTTCAATTCAGCCACAGTCTGTTCCTCGGCCGGAACAAAATTTTCCCTTGCTATTTCTCCAAAACTTCCATCGGTGGTGATCACAAGACCGATCGTAGAATGTTCCTGGATAACCTTTTCTGTTCCTGCTTTTGCAGCTTCATGAAAGGGGATTGCCCTGGAAAACCAGGGTGTTTTTACCATCCTCTCTTTACCATCCTCAACGTTTCCTCCAGCATCCTTTACAAGAAAACCAACACAATCGATAAGCCGCACTTTCGCCTTCCTGTCTTCGCCAAGATCAACTGATACAGCTTCTTTTGGGATAAATTTGGGTTCCACAGTTGTGATCATTTTTCCGGAACCACTTAATGGAAGCTGGTCCCTGACCTCTTTCTGCATTTTTTCATCCATTCCGGGCAAAGCCACCAGTTCCATAAATCTGCGGATAAATGTTGATTTTCCTGTACGGACAGGGCCTACAACGCCTATGTATATATCGCCTCCGGTTCTGGCCTGTATATCACGGTAAACCTGAAAATTTTCCATACAAAAAAGCCCTCCTGCCTGATTATTTAAAGGTCTGCAAGATTTGTTTACAGCGTAATGCTTATATTCTTCCTCTAAATAATATGCAGTCGGGCTTTTTATTATACCAGTCTTAATTATTCTCTGGAGCGTGTCCAGCTACTATACATCAGCATCAATAGAAATCATTGTGGAGCAGTTTGTGCTCTTTTCCTTTAAGCAGTCCCTGATACAGTTCCAGAACCATAGGGTTCTCGTCGGATTTCTTGATCAGCATTGTATTGTCGGCATTATACAAACCTTTCGCTCTTGCAGCTTTGGTTCTGTCACCGGCCCGTACCGGCTGGCCACCGCCCATAATACAGCCACGGCGGCATGCCATTACTTCAATGAGATGATAGTTTGCTTCGCCGTTCTTTACACGTTCCATAACGGTTCTTGCATTTGCAAGACCACTGGCCACACATACATTGATATCCATTCCCTTGTATGGAACTGTGAATTCTTTGATTCCTTCATCTCCACGGACACCACACTCAGAAATCTCCCGCATGGTCTCCTTGGAATGATCCGGGCTTAAGCGGCGTAGAACCGCCTCTGTAACACCGCCGGTAACACCAAAAATAACGCCTCCGCCGGAGCCAAATCCAAATGGCATATCACATGCTTCAGGCTCTAACTGTGCAAAATCAAGGCCAAAGTTATCGATCATGCGCAGCAGCTCTGTGGTTGTAATTACAATATCCGTATCCTGTTTCTCATCAGTAAAACTGTTCGGACGGATTGCCTCCGCCTTCTTGGCTGTACATGGCATAATAGATACCATAACGGTCTTTTTACCCTTGGCATTCTCCGGATCACGGAAGTATTCTTTAATAACTGCAGACATCATTCCCTGTGGGGATCTACAGGTAGACAAATTCGGGATATAATCCTTATACTGGTCTGTAATAAATTTCACCCATGCAGGGCAACAGGAGGTAAGAAGTGGAAGCTTCTCCCCCTTCTCAACTCTTTTTAGAAATTCTGCTGTCTCCTCCATAATAGTAAGATCGGCGCTGAAAGTAGTATCATAAATCTCGTCAAATCCCATTCTGTGGAGTGCATTGACAATTTTGCCCATTACGCTCCGTCCCTTCGGAAGGCTGTAATGATCACCTACCGCAACACGAACTGCCGGCGCAATCTGTGCTACTACACGTACATCCGGATCTGCAAGAGCTTCCCAGACTTCATCCATATGCGTCTTAATGGAAATGGCACCTGTCGGACAATATACACGGCACTGTCCGCAGTTTACACACTGGGTTTCTGCGATTTTCTTATTAAACGCAGGAATTACAATAGCCTCTGTTCCACGGTATGCAAAGTTCAATGCTCCGATTCCCTGAAGCTCCTCGCAGGCACGGACACAGTCACCGCAAAGGATACATTTGTTCGGGTCACGGATCAGAGATGGTGAACTATCATCAATCTCATACTGCTCTCTTGTATTCTGAAAACGGATGTTATGTACTCCAAGACGGTGAGCCAGCTCCTGAAGCACGCATTCTCCACTCTTTACACAGGTTGTACAGTCACGGCAATGTGCTGCGAGAAGCAGTTCCACAATCAGTTTCCTGTATTTTTTGATCTTACCTGAGTTTGTATAAATTACCATTCCATCCCTTGGCTCCTCAGAACAGGAAGCGAAGGTTCTTCCTCTGTCATCCTCTACTGTGCATAGACGACAGGCTCCAAAAGTGGAAACCTCTGAGTGATAACAAAGTGTAGGAATATTAATGCCTGCCTTGCGGATTACGGTCAGGACATTTTTTTCATCTGTAAATTCGACTTTTCTGCCGTCAATCGTCATTGTACCCATAATCTGTCCTCCCTACATTTCCACATATATTGCATCAAAGTTACAGTTATCCTTACAGCTGCCGCACTTGATGCATACATCATTATTAATATGATAAGGTGATTTAATCTTGCCGGAAATTGCCCCGGCAGGACAGTTCTTGGCACATTTTCCGCAGCCAATACAGAATTCCGGATTAATGTGGAACTGACGGAGTGCTGTGCAGACCTTGGCCCGGCACTTCTTGTCCCGGATATGCTCTTCGTATTCCTCGCGAAAACGCTTCATGGTACTGAGGACAGGAAGAGGTGCACTCTTTCCAAGTCCGCAAAGAGCCATGCTCTGAACCATTTTGGCAAGCTCTTCCAGCTCGTCAAGATCAGACATCTCCCCATTGCCTGCTACAATCTTCTCCAGGATCTCCAGCATGCGCTTGGTACCCTCACGGCATGGAACGCATTTTCCACAGCTCTCCCGCTGGGTAAAGCTCATGAAGAAACGGGCAACCTCTACCATACAGGTATTCTCATCCATGACAACAAGACCGCCTGATCCCATAATAGCATCAAGCTTCTTTACAGAATCAAAATCAAGAGGAGCATCCAGCTGGTCTTCTACAAGACATCCGCCAGATGGTCCGCCAATCTGAACGCCTTTAAATGCAGCGCCGCTCTTCAGACCGCCTCCAATATCATAAATAATCTCACGAAGTGTGGTTCCCATTGGAACTTCAATAAGACCTGTATTCTCGATTGCTCCGGTCAGAGAGAAGGTCTTGGTTCCCGGGCTTCCCTCTGTTCCGATGGTGTGGAACCATTCAGCACCCTGCAGGATAATCTTCGGAACATTTGCGTAAGTCTCAACGTTATTTAATACAGTTGGCTTGCCCCACAGACCTTTCTCAACAGTACGAGGTGGTTTTACACGAGGCATACCTCTGTTTCCCTCAATGGAAGAGGTAAGGGCAGAACCTTCACCACATACGAAAGCTCCTGCACCACGATTAATATGTAAATGGAAATTCACACCGCTGCCAAGGATATGATCTCCAAGGAGACCATATTTCTCAGCCTGGGAAATAGCAAGACGAAGTCTGGCTACGGAAAGAGGATACTCTGCACGAACATATATGTATCCGTTCTCAGCGCCAACTGCGTAAGCGGCAATGATCATGCCCTCGATCATCTTATACGGATCGCCTTCCATAACGGAACCATCCATAAATGCTCCCGGGTCACCCTCATCACCGTTACATACTACATATCGAGTTTTCTCAGCCTGTCTGGCTACCTGAGACCACTTCTTGCCTGCCGGGAAGCCGGCGCCTCCGCGTCCGCGAAGACCAGATCTGGTAACTTCATCAATTACATCCTGGGGAGTCATCTCTGTAACTGCCTTGGCAAGAGCAGAAAAACCGCCTGCTGCAATATATTCGTCAATGGATTCCGCGTCAATCTTACCACAGTTTTCAAGAACGATCCTAGTCTGACGGTTAAGGAACGGGATATCCTCAGGCTTCGGACAGACTTCATCTCCATGGCGGTAAAACAGACGATCTACAGGATGTCCAAGGCGTACAGTTCGCTCCACGATCTCCAGGCAGTCCTCCTCCTGAACATGTACATACTGATATCCGTATGGTTCAATCCTTACAAGAGGTCCCAGCTCGCAAAGACCCTGGCAGCCAGTCTTGATAACGCCTACGTGAGGGATATCTTTCTGCATTTCAATCTCTACACCATCAATACCTTCACAGAGTCTTACCATCTCATCATAGATTTTCTGAGCACCGGAAGCCATACATCCGGTACCGGAACAGACAAGAACACGGCATGTGAAGCTCTGGATATTTTGTTCGATCTCAGCTTTTTTGCTTTGCAGCTCTTCTTTACTGTTAATCCTCATCCGTTCTCACCTCTCAATCTGTTAATAAGCTCTACTACCTTCTCCGGTGTCATCTTGGCATGCACTTCTTCATTCACCATACAGGTGGGAGCAAGCCCGCAGGCACCAAGACAGGATACGGTCTCCACAGTGAACATCATATCATCTGTGGTATGCTTCTTATTGCTTAATCCCAGTTCTTTCATGAATGCTTCTTTAACCGGGATTGACTTTCTTACATGACAGGCTGTGCCATCGCATACCTTGATAATGTATTTTCCTTTCGGTTCAAAAGAAAAGTTCTCATAAAAGGTTGCAACACTGAAGGCCTTCGCTTCAGTAACGCCGATCTGTCCGGCTACGTAGGTCAGAAGTTCTGCAGGCAGGTACCGATATTCCGCCTGGATATCCTGCATGATGGGGATTAATGAGGCAGCACACCGCTCATAATGCTCAATAATCTCATCTGCTTTCTTGTAATATGACTGATCTACCATTTTGTTAACCTCCTTACTTGCCAGATGCCTCCAGGTCTTTTGTCCCCGTCCTCCAAAGCTTCCGGCTTTGCGTATTTTTTAACAGACATGACTATTTTTGTAATGAAATTATATATTTTTTTGTTCATTTTGGCAAGCAAATATGAATAAGTTTATTTATTAACAATATTTTTGCACAATTTTGTATCTGAAATTATATTGAAATATACAAAAAGCCGGATTGCTTAAGTTGTACAAATGATACAACAGCAAATCCGACTTTTCTAAATTGTGTTTTCTTTTATTTTTCAAAATCATCCACCGATTTGAGCCATGATGTGGGATTCTTCGTTTCCCTTCTTATGTTCCTGAAAATTGTGGCCTACAGGCTTTTCATAAATGACTTTTTCTATCGTTTCTTTAAGCATCCCATCAGAACAACCACTTCGAAACAAAACCTTCAGATCTGCTCCGTCCTCAAATTGCAGGCAGCCTTTCAGAAATCCGGTAGAAGTAAGCCTTACACGGTTGCAGCTGTCACAGAATTTGTGGGACAGGGCACTGATAAATCCGATCCTGCCTGTAAACTTCTCCAGGGTATAATAATGACAGGGACCATTTCCAAGCTTTTCTTCCGTTGGTGTCATTGACCCATATTTCTTTTCCAGAACAGACTTTATCTGTTCCTCTCCCCTGGCTGCAAACTCCTTGCCCAGACCGATTGGCATCATTTCAATGAAACGCACATGAAGAGGATTCTCCCTTGCAAGAGCTGCCACCTGTAAAAGTTCCTCGTCCGACTGAAAAGTGGGGACACAGTTCAATTTCACTTTCAGGGAAGGGTAGGAAAGTGCTGCCCTAAGTCCCTTTAAAACCTGGTGAAAATCGTCCCTGCGGGTGATTTTGCGAAATGTGGTTTCTTCTAAAGTATCCAGACTGATGTTTACGGCATCCAGACCGGCCTCCATCAGTCCCGGAAGCTGTTCTCCCAAAAGGATTCCGTTGGTGGTCAGTGTAACCTGACAGATCCCTGGAATGGCTTTCAGTTCTTTTACTAATGGGGTGCAGATTCTGCGGACAAGAGGCTCTCCTCCTGTCAGTTTGATTCTGGAAATCCCAAGTTCACTGGCTGCCTTACAGATTCTCACGATTTCATCTGTATTCAGAAGTTCTGTCCTTGGAATCTGACGGATTCCATCTTCCGGCATACAGTAGATACAGCGGAGATTGCACCTGTCTGTCAAAGATATCCGCAGATAGTCAATATTTCTTCCGTATCTGTCAAGCATAAACCATTTCATCTCCCTCAGAGATCATACCGCCTTTGATTACTCTGGCAAAAACACCTTCGCGGGGCATAATGCAGTCTCCCATGATTTTGAAAATCTCGCAGCCGTTGTGACACTGCTTTCCAATCTGCGTGATTTCCAGAATCACATCGTTGCATTTCAGACGGGTTCCTACTGGAAGGGTCTTAAAGTCAAATCCCTGTACGATCAGATTTTCCCCGAAAGCACCATCCTTTACTGGTGCGCCTTTCGCCTTAAATTCTTCTATTTTTTCATAAGACAGAAGGCTGACCTGACGGTGCCAGTTTCCTGCGTGGGCGTCATTCTCCAGTCCATAATTTTCAATCAGTTTTACAGTGTGCACATTGACCTTCTGAGTTCCTCTTTTAACACTGATGTTCACTGCCATCACTTTTCCCATAATGAGTTACCTCCATATATCTGTACCCTCTATAGTACAATATCTTACGGAGAAAAGCAAATTTTTTGTAATAGCAAAACAAACTTTTGCCGCAATAAGGATTTCAATAAAGTTTTCTGCAACAAAAAAACTCTCCAGTTTTTACCCTGAAGAGTTTTTCTTCCGCTTGTACACATGATGTACTTCAGGTACATCGTTCTATTAACTCTAAACCAATTAAATATTAAGCGTTCACTTTGCGCATAGCAGCCTCTACAACATGTCCAACCAGGACAGATGTTGTAACGCTTCCAACTCCGCCAGGAACTGGTGTAATAGCATCTACGATCGGCTCTACTGCTGCGTAGTCAACGTCTCCGCAGAGCTTGCCTTCTGCATTTACGTTGATTCCTACATCAATAACTACCTGTCCTGCTTTTACATAATCAGCGCCAACAACGCCAGCACGGCCTGCTGCTACGATGATAATATCCGCTTCGCGTGCCACAGACGGCATATCCACTGTTCTTGTGTGGCAGATGGTTACAGTTGCGTTTTTCTTAACAAGCATCATAGCTGCCGGTTTACCTACAACAAGGCTTCTTCCGATTACTACTGCCTTCTTGCCTGTGCAGTCGATTCCGTAATGATCAAGGATTTCCATACATGCCTGTGGTGTACATGGCGGGAAACCGATCTTCTTGCCTGTAAAAACACCAGACATGGAAAGGTCTGTCATACAGTCAACGTCTTTCTCAGGAGCAAGTGCATTCTCGATCACAGCCTGATCCAGATGTTTCGGAAGCGGACGGAACAGAAGGACACCATGGATATGATCGTCTTTGTTTACTTTATCAATAACTGCAAGAAGCTCGTCCTGAGCAACATCCTCCGGAAGAAGAATTTTCTCACATGCAACGCCTAATGTCTCACAACGCTTTGTTGCACCTTTCTCATAGGAAATATCACTTGGATTCTCTCCTACACGGATAATGCAAAGTGTGGGGTTAACGCCTTTTTCCTGAAGAGCTGCCACATTGCCTTTGATACGCTCGTTTAATGCAGCAGTTACTTCTTTACCTAATAACTGTTTTGCCATTTTTTAGTAATCTCCTTATATTATGATAAATCCAGTCATGCTCATACCAATTTCATGATAATACAGCATTTTGAGACCGCAAAAAAGACTTGCAGGATTTTGCTCCTGACAGTTCTTTTCTTTTTTATCTTTATTTCAGTCTTCCAAGTACGCTGTCAAATGTCTCGTCTGCAAGCTTGCAGTATTTTTCAAGCATTGCATCTGCCTTTGCATTTAATTCTTCTGCATACTCTCTGTCTGCCATGGACTTTGTGTTGATATAAACGTTCAGGCTTGCACCTTTTAATGCAGCTTTGCAGAAGGTTGCAGCTACACCAGCGTCACTGATGGCAAGCTTGGAGCCTTTTGCAGCAAATTCCTTGATCAGGTCAAGTGCCTCACAGCATTTCTCCATGATTTCCATAGGAACAGAGCAGGCATCTTTTAATACGATTGCCATAACTCTTGCTTTTTCAGCTTTCTCTTCTTCTGTTTCTTTCGGCATTCCATATGCTTTGGAAAGCGGCTCGAATACTTCGGCGTCACGCTCGATCAGACGAAGGAAATCTTTCTGAAGCTGGTCGCATTTACCTTTCAGCTCCCACATTTCTTCCTCAACATCAGCATATTTCTTCTTACCAACAGTAAGGCTTCCTACCATGTTTCCAAGTGCAGTTCCCACAGCACCTACCAGTGCAGATGCTCCGCCGCCGCCTGGAACCGGGGCTTTAGAAGCAAGAACTTCTACAAATTCTGTACATGTACTTGTTGAAAATCCCATTTCGTTGTCTCCTTATTGTTCTTAGTCATCATGTAAGCCATGACCTTTTTATAACGCCAGGCGGACAGGTATATCCGCCTGATGTTTCTTTTTTCTTTGATTAGAACAGACCTGTGATCTTACCAGTCTCGTCAACGTCGATTCTCTCAGCTGCCGGAACTTTCGGAAGACCTGGCATGGTCATGATCTCACCAGTCAGTGCAACAACAAATCCAGCACCTGCGGAAACCTTCAGGTTACGAACTGTGATCTCGAAATCTGTCGGTGCACCGAGTTTTGTCTGGTCATCTGTTAAGCTGTACTGAGTCTTTGCAACACAGATCGGGCAGTTGCCAAAGCCAAGAGCTTCTAACTGTTTTGCCTGTTTCTGAGCGTTTGCTGTGAGAACAACTTTCTTTCCGCCGTATACTTTCTGAACGATCTGGTTCAGCTTATCCTCTATAGAACCGTCAAGCTCATAGGAATAAGAGAAGTCATTTGGCTCTTCGCAGAGACGGATTACTTCCTCAGCAAGCTTCAGGCCGCCTTCACCGCCTTTTGCCCATACTTCGGAAAGTGCAACGTTAACACCAAGCTCTTTACATTTTGCTTCAACAAGGTCAAGCTCTGCCTTGGTATCGGTCGGGAATGCGTTGATTGCAACAACACATGGAAGTTTGTAAACATTTTTGATCGTGTTTACATGTCTTAAAAGGTTCGGGATACCTTTCTCAAGAGCCTCAAGGTTCTCATTGTTAAGGTCTGCTTTTGCAACACCGCCGTTGTATTTAAGGGCACGTACAGTAGCAACGATCACAACTGCATTTGGATGAAGACCTGCCATACGGCATTTGATGTCAAGGAATTTCTCTGCACCAAGGTCAGCACCGAATCCAGCCTCTGTGATGGCATAATCAGCCAGCTTCATAGCCATCTTAGTAGCTGTTACAGAGTTACATCCATGAGCGATGTTTGCAAATGGTCCACCGTGAACGATTGCAGGTACATGCTCCAGAGTCTGAACCAGGTTTGGTTTCAGAGCGTCTTTCAGAAGAGCTGTCATAGCACCTTCTGCGTGAAGATCACCAGCTGTTACCGGTTTCTGCTCAGATACTTTGCCATATGTATAACCAATGATCATCTTGGAAAGTCTATTCTTCAGGTCTGTGATGTCGCTTGCAAGACAGAGAACTGCCATGATCTCGGAAGCAACTGTGATGTCATAACCGTCTTCACGAGGCATACCGTTTGTTCTTCCTCCAAGACCATCGATCACGTTACGAAGCTGACGGTCGTTCATGTCCACGCATCTCTTCCATGTGATCTTACGTGGGTCAATGTTCAGTGCATTGCCCTGGAAAATGTGGTTGTCGATCATTGCTGCAAGAAGGTTGTTTGCAGCTCCGATTGCATGGAAGTCACCTGTGAAATGAAGGTTGATATCCTCCATTGGAACAACCTGTGCGTATCCGCCGCCTGCAGCGCCGCCCTTAACACCGAATACCGGTCCAAGAGATGGCTCACGAAGTGCAACCATTGCGCTCTTTCCAAGTCTCTGCATTCCATCAGCAAGTCCTACAGTTGTAGTTGTTTTTCCCTCACCAGCCGGGGTCGGGTTGATTGCTGTTACAAGGATCAGTTTTCCGTCTTTCTTGTCGCTCTCTTTTAAGAGATTGTAGTCGATTTTTGCCTTATACTTTCCATACTGCTCCAGGTATTTGTCATCAATACCAGCTTTCTCTGCAATCTGGGTAATCGGCAGCATTTCGCATTCCTGTGCGATTTCAATGTCACTCTTGTATCCCATTGTAACTTACCTCCTTTTTACGTCACCGCTGTTACAGCATGACGCCTCCGCTTAATTTGGATTTATCAAAACGGATCCTGGTGCAGGCTCAAACACCCGCACTCCAGTCCGCTTTAATCAAAAAATATACAGCTCATGCATTTAGAAAACTTTAAATCTCGGTTAACTTTCACGCAGAATCTGTTTTACAATAACCTTACTGCTCTTTCGCTGCTTTCAGAAAAGCCTTCAAAGAGCCAATGATCACATCTCCCATAACCGCCATATCTTCCGCAGCAAAGGATACCGGGAAATTGTCGGAAAACAGGATCTGGGAAGACGGCGGGAACTCATCGTCCCCCTCCCACAGGATCATCTGGATCTGATATCCCGGATAAATGGAAAGCTCATAAGCCACATCTCCGAATTTCACCGGAGTGCATTTCATATGATCCATTACAAGCCGGAAATCATCCAGTCTGTTTCCATAGGTAAATGCAAGCCTTTTGATACAACGTCCGTCAAACTGTCTCAGGTACACTTCTCCCCATGGCATTTCCCGGTAAGTTTTAAACCTGCCAGTCCCCACAGAGGCGGAACCATTTAACAGAAAACGAATGGTAAGAATCTTTGCGTAGATCATATCCTCCAGAGGATAACATTTCTTCTCATCTGCCACATGTTTTACCTGGAAATCCGGATATGTGATCTTATATTCAGAGCCCAGGAAAGTCAGAGTAAATTCCTTAGCCTCTTCATCATATGGAATGGAAAGTCTGGATGCGATCTCCTTCGGGTCAGCTTTTGCATACAGCTCAAGATAATGCTCCCATGGCATTCTCTCCTTGCTGTCTTTATCATAATTTAAGTCATCAATTGTAAATGGCATTTTATTAATTACTTCCTGTTCTGTAAATCATTCATTACATCAGGGAACATTCCCGTATCTGTATGAGGAATAAAGCACGCTCCTACAAATTCGTCCATATAAGTTGGCACTGTAGAAAGCTCCATATATGTCATGTTTGCAGCAAGCTCATAGGTCTTCTTCTCGGCCTCTGTAGAAAGAAGCATCAGATAGGAACCCGTCAGGGAAGAGTTGCCGATATAATGGAATTTCTCCAGAGGAATATCCGGGAACATTCCGATATTTACAGCATTTCTCATATTGATTCCACTTCCGATACCACCGGCAACGTATACGTCATCGATCATGCTCACGTCAAAATCAAGACTGTTTATCATAGTTCTGATGGCTGAGAAAATAGCACCTTTGGCACGGATAAAGTTGTCAATATCAACCTCTGTGATTTCAATATCCTTCACAGAGCCTGCATCCTTTTCAAATGCAATCACATAACTTCCCATTCCGTATTTATCGTGACGGATTCTCTCACCCTCACGGACAAATTTGCCCTTAGGATTGATGATTCCGCACATAAAAAGCTCGCTGATCACATCAATGATTCCGGAACCACAAAGTCCAACCGGCTTGGTTCCCGGTTCTCCAACTACTTTATAAGTTGGTTCCATAGTCTCCTTATCAATGGTACAAGCTTCAATAGCTCCATCAGTTGCACGCATACCACAGCTGATATCACCACCCTCGAAAGCCGGACCGGCGGAACATGCACAGCTCATCATAAAATCAGAGTTGCCAAATACCAGCTCACCGTTAGTTCCAAGATCGATAAATAAAGAAAACTCTGGTCTGTTCCAGATCATACTTACTAAAGTTCCGGCAGTGATATCACCGCCTACATAGCTTCCGATATTCGGCGCAATGATAATATGCGCGTCTTTATTAATAGCAATTCCCACATCAGAAGCAAAAAGGGAATTAGTCTTAAAGAATGCAGGAATATACGGTTCCATACGGACCGGATCCGCATTGATTCCGGCAAACAGATGATTCATTGTTGTATTTGCTCCCACAGACATTCTGTAAATATGACTGGCAGGAATGCCTGCACTTTTACACATCTGTGCGATCATTGGATTGATTGTCTCTTTAATTACTGCATCCTGCAGTTTCTTCTTACCACCTGGTTTCTGCTGCTCAATGATACGATTGATAACATCTGCACCAAAACGGATCTGTCCGTTTCCAGAGGAAGCCTTGGCAAGAATCTCTCCAGTCTCCATGTTGAGCAGAACTGCGGAAACAGTTGTGGTACCAATATCCACTGCAAGTCCGCCCACTACCACCTCTTCATCTTTTCCGAAAATATCGTATACAAAAAGATCATTGGGTGCAGTGCGAACCACACATTTTACCTTAAAATGATTTTCCCGGAGTACATCCGGCAATTTTCTTAATACAGCATAAGGAATCCTTACCTGTTTCAGATTCATATATTTCTTTAATGCTCTTGTAAGGCGCTCATTGTCCGGCATGGTGTCATCAAGACTTGGCTCATTCATATCAAGTTCAATTACATCCAGACTGTTTCTGAGCTCAATACCGGTCATTTCTACGTCTCTTTTGGAATTCTCGAAAATGGCAATTTCCTCTTTGGAGCTGAGATCTGCAACCTTCATTCTGCTCTTATAGGCAGATGCAATATCAGGTACCAGCACAGTTACGTCTGCACAGATTTTACTCGTGCACGCAAGGCGCCACCCTTCCTTATATTCCTCGTCACTGATATGCAAAGTTTTCTTGCTGTCCAGTTCTCCTTTTTTTAACTGTACCCGGCACTTTCCGCAGGAAGCATTTCCGGAGCACGGCGCATCGATGGCCACATTGGCCTCTCTGGCTAATTCAAGTAAATTGTCCCCCGCATTGGCAAAATGTTCTACCACACTGCCATCTTCAAAAGAAAATGTAACCTTAAACATCCGGCACTCACCTTTCTCATATGGTCATATATCTGCCAAAACAGACATCATTATTATTCTTATCCGTTAGAAAAAGGGACTGAGGCCAAAGCCCCAGCCCCTTTTGTATCTTACGTCCCTATTTAGAAACGAATTACAAATAATTACAGTTCAAGATAGGAATCAGCATACAGGGTGTTGCCCTTGAATACATCGCAGGATTTGATTGTTTCCATAAGACGAAGGTCGTTAGGGTTAACAATTGCGGATGTAAGGCCCTGCATCATAGCCATAGCAACTAATGCGGAATCCATGATCGGACGGATGTTCTTCGGCATACCGTTACTGTTGTTGGACAGACCACCTGTAGAGTTCAGTCCCATATCGGAGAACATTTTAATAGCCTCAAGTACTTCCATCTGTTTGTCCTGCATTCCTTTAACAACCAGGAACAGCGGGTCAAACCACAGATCACTTGCGTCCATACCATGCTCCATACCTCTTTCAAGAAGCATCTGGCAGTACATCATACGCTCGTCGTTGTCTTTTGCAATACCTTCACCGTTGCAAAGAGCGATAACGATTGCATCGTTAGCTGCTGCAAGGTCGATGTTCTCAATTCTTCCAGCTGCATCAGCAGAGTTTACGATTGGTTTTCCTTTGGAACGGTTGTATACGGAAATACCAGCCTCAATTGCTTTTTTGTTGGATGTATCCAGAGACAGCGGAACGTTGTCGAAGTTCTCCTGAAGAAGCTTAACAGCCCATTTCATCAGGTCTTCTCCATCGTTCTCAGCTGGTCCGATGTTTACATCAAGATAAACAGCACCAGCATCAAGCTGCTGTTTTGCTCTCTTTAAGATCGGCTCAGGATCTCTCTCTGTAAATGCTTTGTTTACAGAAGGTGCTGTTGTTGAAAGTCTCTCTCCAATTGTAACAAATTTTGCCATGTCAAATGTTCTCCTTTACATTTATAGTGGTGCCGCCCATAAGCGGCATACCCTTTTAGGGTCTTAAAGGCTTAAATCAGCCTTCAAGATCCTTTAAGAACTTCACAAGCTGTACAGCTTCTCTTGGTCCAACGATGATTTCCCATCCTGGAAGTTTTGCTTCCAGATCACCCTTCAGGACTGCAACCTTACCTGGGATTACCAGACGTCTGCTCTTAACATTTGGCTCTACTTTCTCTTTGAAGAATGTAGAAATACTGTTTCCGGAGAATTTTCCTGCTGCCCAGGATGTCAGTACGGATAAACCGCCGGCATCGTTGATAACAAGATTAAGCGGAACACCGGAACGCTCCAGCTCTCCAGATACAAGGAAATATGTAAGAGCGAAGTCAACAGTTGTAACAACAAGAGAATTCTCATCTCCACCGTTCATCGGGTAGATACCTGGCTCTACACGCATTGGCTTCTGCGGGTCAGTAAATACGTTCTGACGCAGACCATATAACGGAAGTGCCTCTGCATATGTCATACGCTCCATAACAACGATGGAACCGTATTTCATTGTAAACATAGCTGCCAGACCTGCCTGAAGGTGATAGTCACCACCAGCGATCTTTGCAAGGTTTACGATGGATGGATAACCGAATGTTCTGTCCTGATCCTTCAGAGCTGCACGACGTACCTGTACGGCATTGCCGAAGGTCTCTTTGATGTCAGCGCCTGTTACATCAAGTACCAGATTCTTGTTTCCAAGTTTCTCGATTGCTGCTGTAGTATCATATAACTCGTTAAGATCTTTGCCAGATACACCAAGAACAACACCAGCTGCTGTTGCAACTGCGTTCATAGCCTCATAGTTAGAAGCATTTGCTCCGTTTAATACCGGCTTGCTGTCTTTGCAAACCTCAAGGGCTGCTTTTGCGATCTCCGGATCAGAACATCCAAGGATCAGGGTACGTCCAAGAGCTGCTGCTTTCTGTACAAGTGCTACATATTTGTCAGCTGTTGCTTCTGCATCGCAGTTTACGTAAACGATCTCTGCGTACATTCTCTCACCGATACGGTCATAATCAACCTTCGGGATCTCAGCCAGTTTTGCATCTACAGTAGCGTCATCCATGCATGTGCAAAGCTCTACTGCATATCTTGTCTTGTTTACAAAGGTCTTCTCATGTCTGAAAAGAACGGTCTCACCACCAAGGGTAAGCTCCTCATCGCCAGTACCAATCTTGATCGTCTTCATTGGCGGAGCAGTTGCCTCGGAAAGAGATGCTAATGCTTCCTCAGACATATGTGGACACTGCTCAATCTTTAAAGCGCCCTGTGCAACTTTCATGGAGAAAGCCATACATGTCGGGCATCCACATTCCTTACAGTTTTTCTTTGGTGTTAATTTAAAAATCTGAATACCATTCAGTGCCATATCAATTTTTCCCTCCTAAAAATATTACACAAGTGCTTTGATCATCTTAGCGATGGTCTTTACAGACTCTGGATGTCTTAAGATAACTGCGTCAGATCCTGCTGCCAGGTCTGCTGCTGCTGTCATAACTTCCATGTCGATACCACGCTCATCCTCTGAGCCCCATTCTGGCATATCTTCCTCAGTTGCAACTGATTCCTTTACGCCCCATGTCTCTGAAGAAACTGGTGTAATAATAGGCATCTGCAGCATGTTATCATTCTGGGATAATGCTGCACCTTTGATACGGTCCATAGTGGAAACAACATACTCGTAACCATAACCAACGGTAGCTGTTCCTACGTTCATAACGATCTTCTTCGCATCAACACCTAACTGTGTTGTTACTACGTTCAACTGTTTTGCAAGGTTGATATCATCAGCGGACTCAGCGCCTACGATCTGGTTGTAAGCAAGTCCTGCTGCAGCACCGATTGCCTTGTAGTTTTCTTCCTTCTCAGACATCACGATCACGTTTCTGCCCTGAAGTGCCTCTGCAACCTTCGGAAGAAGTTCCGCATCCTTCTCCACATTTTTGCAGCCTTCAACTACTAATGGACAGTCGATTGCATCTGCAACCTCTTTTACGATTGCAATAAGTTCTTCTGTAGATTTGTTTACTCCGTTTGGATCTCCGCCTTCCAGGTTGAGTACAACGAAATCTCCACCTTCCATAGCTGCTGCTTTCTGAGCGATCTCAGCCATGGTGGTGCATCCTTCATAATATGCTTTGATTCCAGGTGCAAAGTCATCAAGTCCCATATCCGTGATCTCTACACCGATTTTCGGGCTGTTCTCGGTTGGTGCGTCAAATGTATAGAAAGGAAATGTAGAATTTCCTCCAATAGTAACCGCTTTATCGCCAGTTCCAACCGTAACAGTGTTGATCTTTGCGTTGAACTTCTGTGGTTTCTGATTAAATGGCATTTCTTAAAGCCTCCTTAAAAATTTGTAAAAATTATACAGAACCATTATACTACATCATCGGATCCATTGACAATGCAGGATGGTTATGTTCTGTTAAAAATGCAACAAGAACTTCCGGATCTGTGGCAACGGTCTCATCACCGATCATATCAGTGAAGTTGTCAATGCCATAGAGTTCTTTTGCAGTCTTATTGAGTCGCTCCGCCACGGTCTCTTTTAATTCCTTTGGCATCCATACGATACGCTCAATTCCGCCCTCTGCCTTCATGAATTTCTTGGATGAAATAAAGTGTTTTCCATGTCCCATAAAGCCTGGTGTCTGAACACCGCCGCCGGTCATGGAAGCCATCTCGGAGAACGTCATTCCAAGAGGTGTCATGCCTGCATACTCACGGTTTGCGATAACCACACCATTAGAAAATGGCTCAATACCGCAAATACACTCGAAGCATCCGCAGGAGGTCATAGGATCCTGCATGATGGAGTACAGAGTAACATGCTCCAGAGCACCCTGGGAATATTTCTTTACTGCTTCATCAACATCCTCGTAAGAGCCCAGATTTACATCGATCGGGCGCTCCTTGGTGATGATCTGACATGGGCCGTTTGGATCCAGTTCATTGGTTGCTTTTGCATCCAGCCATGAAACGGCTCCACAAAGTCCAAGTCTCTCCGGTGTTACTACGCAGACATGTGACGGAGAAAATGCCTGACACAGGATACAGCTGTAATAAACATCTACAGATTCATCAGTCAATGTCTCCAGACGTGCATCACGTTTGTCAAAAGTAGGGATTGCTACTTCATGACGCATTCTGGTACACTCATCCGGATCTGTATAGACAGTTACCTGACACTTATCTACAACAGCCTCGAACTCATTCTTTACCTGAGTGTAAAGAACTTCACCAAAGTGTTTTGCTCTGAAACCTGCTGCAAAAGCATCATTGCTGATACGGATACGGAACATATCCCTCTGTCCTGTGTGATATACACCTTCAATGCAGTTTATATAATTGTGGAATTTACGCTCGATAACCGGTTCAAAATCCGGCTGCATCTTCTTACCAGCTACTTCTACCACGTAGGCAAG
Source organism: Ruminococcus sp. J1101004sp1_RTP21198st1_B9_RTP21198_201120 (assembly GCF_040924245.1). Lineage (NCBI taxonomy): Bacteria > Bacillati > Bacillota > Clostridia > Eubacteriales > Oscillospiraceae > Ruminococcus > Ruminococcus sp. J1101004sp1_RTP21198st1_B9_RTP21198_201120. The sequence continues at coordinate 86,759 of NZ_JBCOMI010000007.1, forward strand.
GCTGTGCTTGCTTCCAGGTTCGAAGCTATCGACTTCCGGACCTACGACAGTAATCTTGTGATCCTCGACCTCGTTCATTTCCTTAGTCTGCACAAGCTCTACGCAGTCCACACGGGAACCGTCAAATTCCACACGCATATCTTTACGACGAATGATCTCACCTTCAAAGGCAGACGCAAATGCTACCGGAATATCCACCTTTGTGATCTTGATCTTGATTCCTCTTGCTTCAAGGGAAACCTTATTAAAGTCAGCAACGTTCGGACACGCGATCAGGGCTCCTGGTACTTCCACAATGTTCTCATCCTCATTGGAGATTACCGGGAAACCAAGCTTGATCGCACCAGCACCGGCTGCAAGAACTACATCATCAACAGGTTTGAAAGCATTTACAAATGCCGGAACCCTGTCTTTGGTGTATGTAAGAAGGCTTGCTGCATCGCCAGGTGTTACATTGCCGAAGATCAGTGCTGCACGAAGTGCAACAGATACAACGTGGATAACAGATGTTACGTCTTTTCCCAAAGGAACAATTCGTAAATTATAGCCCATCTTAAGACCAAGCTCCTGTGCCTGGTCAATGATACCGCCAACTAATGTTACCAGGATACCCTGTGCCTGATAGCTCTTGATCAGGTCAACACCTTCCTGTGCAGTCGGTGCGCTACCAAGGATAACGGCTACACCAGGGATATCTCCTGTTACAAGCGGTACACCAAGCTCACGGATAATGGAATCCGCAAGATGGCCATAACAAGGCTCCTGATAGGGTTCTGCCCCATCAAGATACTTCAGTGCTTCAATAAATTCCGCACAGAGGGCTGTTGCTACACCTGACATAAGAGCATCATCCAGAGCATGCTCTCTTGTCATAAGAGATTTTACGACGCCAAGGGCTGCCTGCAGTTCTCCAAGTGTTTTGATCTTCACACCGGTTACTGCATAATAGCATGGAAGACAATATGCTGTGTGTGGAAATCCCACTGCCTTATCTGCACCATGCTGCTGTACAGCATCGTTTACGGCTTTTTCTGTTAGACCGTATACTGCATCATTACCGCTGAAAATTCTGTTAATTAACAATTTTCTGCATCTCCTTTTCTGTTAATCTTCTATCACAAACCATGTAAGGCTCCGCCTCTATCCATTGGTTTGCTGCTAAATAAATTATCAGATACAGATCATTTCATTCCGCAATCAAAATGATCTGCTTGTTCGCCCTCCGCAGCGAAACTATAAATCAGTATTCCTGCCGGAAATAGTGAATCCCGGAGCCTGTCTAAAGGAGACAGACTCCAGGGAAATTATCTCCATTTTGCAGCAGGAGCTGCTGGATAAATTACATCATCGGGTCAAGTCCAAGTGCCGGATGTCCCTTCTCTGTAAGGAATCCTACCAGAGTCTCAGGATCTGTAGCAACAGTCTCATCACCGATCATATCTGTAAAGTTATCGATTCCGTAAAGTTCTTTTGCAGTAGCATTTAATTTCTCTGCGATGAACTCTTTTAATTCTTTCGGCATCCATACGATACGCTCGATACCGCCCTCAGCCTTCATGAATTTCTTGGAAGCGATGAAGTGTTTACCATGTCCCATGAATCCAGGAGTCTGAACACCACCACCTGTCATGGAAGCCATCTCAGAGAAGGTCATTCCGAGAGGTGTCATACCTGCATACTCACGGTTAGCAATAACTACACCGTTGGAGAATGGCTCGATACCGCAGATACACTCGAAGCATCCGCAGGAAGTCATAGGATCCTGCATGATGGAGTACAGGGTAACGTGCTCCAGAGCACCCTGGGAGAACTTCTGAACCGCTTCATCAACGTCTTCATAAGAACCAAGCTCTTCATTGATCGGACGCTCTTTGGTGATCACCTGGCAAGGTCCGTTCGGATCAAGCTCGTTGGTAGCTTTTGCATCCAGCCATGAAACGGCACCGCAAAGTCCAAGTCTCTCTGGTGTAACAACACAAACGTGAGACGGGGAGAATGCCTGGCAGAGGATACAGCTGTAATATACATCAACAGACTCGTCAGTGAGGTTTGCAAGACGATCATCACGTTTCTCGAATGTCGGAATTGCAACTTCATGACGGATTCTGGTACACTCAGCAGGATCTGTGTAGATCACAACCTCACACTTGTCAACAACTGCGTCAAATTCGTTCTTAACCTGAGTATAAAGAACTTCACCGATATGTTTGATACGGAATCCTGCATCAAATGCTGCATGGCTGATACGGATACGCTGCATATCTCTCTGACCGGTGTGATATACACCCTCAATACAGTTGATGTAGTTGTGGAATTTACGCTCGATAACAGGCTCAAAGTCAGGCTGCATGTTCTTACCGGCAACCTTAACAACGTATGCAATGCTGTTCTTGCTTCCGTCTTCCATCTCGTCAACTTCCGGTCCTACAACTGTGATCTTGTGATCCTCGATCTCAGAAGCGTCACAGGTATGTACAAGCTCAGCACAGTCAACACGGGAACCATCGAACTCAACACGCATGTCTTTACGACGGATGATCTCGCCCTCGAATGCAGATGCGAATGCAACCGGGATATCGATGTTTGTGATCTTGATCTTGATGTCACGAGCCTCAAGGGAAGTAGCGTTGAATTTGCTTACGTCCTCCTGAACGATAAGGCTCTTCGGTACACGGAAGATGTTCTCTGTCTCGTTTGTGATTACCGGGAAGCCAAGTGCGATAGCGCCAGCTCCGCAAGCAACTACAACGTCATCCAGAGGTCCGAATGCGTTAACGAATGCCGGAACACGGTCCATTGTATATTTCATAAGTGTACCTGCATCTCCAGGTGTTACGTTACCGAAGATCAGAGCTGCACGAAGTGCAACAGATACAACGTGGATAACTGCTGTAACGTCTTTTCCAAGAGGAATAACACGTACGTTTGCTCCAGTGTTCATGCCAGCTTCCTTCACCTGGTCAATGATTCCGCCAACCAGTGTTACAAGAATACCCTGTGCCTGATAGCTCTTTACAAGTGCAACACCCTCTTCTACAGATGGAGCTGTTCCAAGGATAACGGCTACACCAGGGATATCGCCTGTTACAAGCGGTACACCAAGCTCACGGATCACAGCATCTGCAAGGTGGCCATAGCATGGCTCCTCATATGGTGTTGCTCCGTCGATATATTTCAGAACTTCGATGAACTCTGCGCAAAGTGCGGTAGCAATACCGGACATGAATGCGTCGTTCAGTCTTTTCTCTCTTGTCATAAGAGTTTTTACAACGCCAAGAGCCTCTTTTAACTCTTTTAAGGTTGTAACCTTGGTTCCTGTTACTGAATAGTAGCAAGGAAGGCTGTAAGCGGTATCAGGGAAGCTTACTGCTTTGTCTTCGCCATGCTGTGCGATGGCTGCATCAATAGCGCCCTCTGTTAATCCATAAACAGCGTCGTTTCCGCTGAATACTCTATCAAATAAAGTCACTGTAGTACCTCCTATTATTTACAGACTTGATTCGTTGTCTATCTTTTCTTTAATCTTTCTGATCTCAGATGTTACTGTCTCACTGAAATCATAGGGTGATTTACCCTGGCGGTCTGCGTCCATAACTTCTACATTGTAATGGATCATTCCAAGAAGATCTTCTGCCGGAATCTTGTTGCGGATAAATTCTTCATCCTCTTCGTTCCGTACTTTGTTGGCCACTACCTTAACCTGAGTAATGCCAAGATCCTTTGCAAGACGTTTTACGTTCTTGTAGGTCTGTACACTTCTTGCACCTGGTTCGATCACCACAATAAATTCGTCCATGCTCTCCGTGGTTCCCCGGCCCAGATGCTCCAGACCGGCTTCCATATCCATAATTACCACATCATCCCTGTGCACTACAAGGTTGCTGATGATTCTTTTTAACATGACATGTTCAGGACAGACACATCCGCCTCCGCCTGTTTCCACGGTTCCAAGGACAAGCAGCTTTACACCATTACAAACCTTTCCGTAGGTGTCCGGAATGTCGTCTACCTTCGGATTCAGTGTATAAAACTGATTCTGGCTGTTGGCTCCGGTACGCTCCTCTACCAGCTTACGCATCTTGGAAATGGGAACGATGGAATCTAAAGTCTCCTCATCAAATCCAAGAGCCAGTCCCAGGTTTGCGTCCGGGTCAACATCAGCTGCAAGGACCTTTTTCCCTTCATCTGCATATAGTCTGGCAAGTGTTGCTGCAAAAGTTGTCTTTCCTACTCCGCCTTTACCGGTTACTGCTATTTTCATAAGTTAATCGCGCCTTTCCTTCGATCAGATTCCGAGAGCGTCACGTTTCTCTTCGATTCTCGCAATCATAAGATCGCCTAATTTATCAATATCTTTCTCAACTGTATATGCTGCTTCTACCCAGTCACGTACACCCTCTGTAAGGAGGCTTGCAACCTCTGTAGAACCGGAAACATATGGGTCTACACCAAGATATGTATCAAGACCAGTTGCTACTACATAGTTTCCAATGGAAACTGCCTTCTCAGACATCCACTCAGGAGCACATCCTACTACTGGAAGCTGGGAAATGTTCAGTCCGGAATCCTTGGCAAGCTCAGAAGCAAGGATCAGCATACGGCTGATATCAACACAGGATCCCATATGTAATACTGGCGGGATATCTGCAAGCTCGCAAACACGTTTCAGACCAGCACCGCAAAGGTCTTTTGCAGCTTTGTCCATAAGTCCTGCACGAGCAGCTGCCTGAGCAGAACATCCGGAAGCGATGATCACGATATCGTTTGCGATCAGTTTCTTCATAAGTTCGATGTGAGCTGTGTCAGGTCTGACCTTCGGGTTGTTACATCCAACCATAGCAACAGCACCACGGATAACACCAGATGTAATACACTCAAGAAGAGGTTTGGTGGTACCAGTCTCGTCTACCTGAGAGTTTGTTACGCCGTCAAGTGTCTTAACGATTGCTTCTACAGAGTAACCAACAGTAGCTTTATGTTTCAGATCCGGGATATGTACAAGCTCTGGTTTTCTGTTCTTGAAGTTCTCACATGCAAGTTTTACGATCTGTTTTGCTTTCTCTCCTGCTGTACCTGCATCAAATTCAATGAAATCGGAATCTGGCATCTGGCAGATTGGAGAAGTTGTGATGAATTTTGTATGGAAGCATTTGGAAAGAGGTCCAAGTGCCGGGAAAATACACTGAACGTCAACTACGATTGCCTCACAGGCACCTGTCAGTACAACGTTCTCCTGCTGTAAGAAGTTACCTGCCATCGGAATACCGCGACGCATTGCAACCTCATTAGATGTACAACATACACCGGAAACAGTGATTCCCTTAGCACCCATGGATTTCGCATAGTCGATCATCTCTTTGCTGTCTGCATACTCACAGATCATCTCAGAAAGACTCGGGTCATGTCCATGAACAACGATGTTTACATTTTCTGCATTCATAACACCAAGGTTAGCCTCGGTATCGATTGGCTTTGGAGTTCCGAAAAGGACATCAGAGAACTCAGTTCCGCACATGGAACCGCCCCATCCATCGGAAAGACCGTTACGAAGCGCCTGACGGATCAGAGCCTCCGGTTTACTTGTGTTACCCATATGAGTCATATGAAGTGCACAGGAAACCTCACGGTCAATTGCTCTTGGCTCAATTCCAGCTGCATGCCACAGATCCTGTGTATGCTGAGGTGCTCTCTTAAGCCATCTGGAATATCCTCTGATCTTTCCGTATTCTTCCTGAGCCAGATCAGACATTTCATGAGCCAGATCATAGATATCTTTGCCTTCTGTCTCAACGCCCCACTCTTTTGCAATACGAATCAGCTTCTCAGGATCTTTTACCTGATAGTCGCCGCCCTCTTTTGCATGTCCAAGTGTGATACAGATCTCACGTCCGTGATCAGAGTGTGTAGCTGCGCCGCCTGCTGTGAAACGAAGGAAGTTTCTTCCTACGATACCATGTACATCGCATCCGCAGATACCTCTCGGTGCCTTAGGTGTAATACGGCACGGACCCATTGAACAGATTCGGCAACATACGCCCTGCTCACCGAATTTACAGTGTGGAGTCTGATTCTTAACACGCATCTGCCAGGAATCAGCGCCTACCTTTGCACCAGTCTCAAGAAGACGGGCTGTGGCAGCTTCGAATTCTTCCACTGTAGTTAATTTGAATTCACTCATTATTGACCTCCTCTAAGTATGTGTTACTTTTGATAAATTTATTTATATTCCGTTTTCCGGAACCCATCCCCTCCCATGGGATAAATACCTGACAAAAATTCCGCAGCAGCGTTCTTGCCTGCTGCGAATTATAATGCCATTTCTATCCTCTTATCACATAAACATGTGGGGTAAGGGGGACTTCCCTTATAAAACAAGCTTATCTACGATCTCACGAAGAGCCATCTTTACCGGATTATCTTCCGGAAGCCCTGCGGTCGGTTTACCCTCGCAGTCATACTCGTAAACAGTCTCATCCTGCGGCACTACGCCAAGAAGATGAAGACCCTGCTTCTCAATCTCTTCTTTGATTCCGTCATTCAGCTTTCCGCCAGGAGCACGGTTAATGATAAGGCCTACTGTATCCGGGTGCATATCACATTCTTTAATAAGCTCTGCAATACGACCTACAGCCTGTACACCTCTTCTGGAACAGTCGCTGACCAGAATCGCTGTCTGCATGGACGGAAGTACTCCCCTGCTGATGTGCTCCATACCAGCTTCGTTATCAACTACGATATAAGGATAATTATTCTGGTATTTGGCAAGCTGGGTCTGAAGAAGTCCATTTACAAAACAGTAGCAGCCTTTTCCCTGGGTTCTGCCCATAACCAGAAGATCAAAATCATCATCTTCTACCAGAGCATCCTCAAAACGTCTTTCAGCGTAATCCGCCTTGGACATTCCCGCCGGGATCGGATTCTCGCTTGCAAGCTCTGCGCGGGCAATTTCTTCCCTTACATCACCAAGTGTAGTCTCCACTTCTACTCCAAGAACTTCGTTCAGATTTGAGTTTGCGTCAGCATCTACTGCAAGGATCGGTCCTTTGCCTTTCTCGCAGAGATACTGAATCAGCATTCCGCATAGTGTGGTTTTACCAACGCCGCCTTTACCTGCGACAGCAATTACATGTGCCATAATACTATCAATTGCCTCCTGAAAAATTTAAGTAAAAATCGATTAGATTAAAGTACAAAGTCCGGATCTGTCAATGATCTCGGATACATCTTTCCATTTATTCAAAGCATACAGATGGATGCCATCTACGCCGAGAGCGCGGTACTCGTCGATCTGTCTGATCGTGTACTCGATTCCCTCTTCTTTGAATCTCTTGATCTTATCATCATAGAACATATCAAACGGCTTGCCATCAGAATCTTTTGCTGCAAATGGATTCGGGAACAGCCAGTTTCTGGAGATGAGTCTGCAAAGCTCACGGTCCATTACACAACCGTTACGGGAAAGTGCCATATTAATTGTAGCGGACATGTCAAGAATTGGCATAACTCCTACGTCTACAGGCATTGTAACACCAGCCTCACGGATTGAATCCAGCCAGTATTTAAACTGCTCCATATCCCAGCAAAGCTGAGTCATGATATAATCGGCACCATTGTCCTGTTTCTGTCTCAGAACTGCAATATCAGCATCAAGGCTGCGGCATGCAATGTGTCCCTCCGGAGATCCTGCAACTGCGATTTCGAATTTGTCACCAAATTCGTCACGGACAAATTTAACAAGATCTGTAGCGTAGTTGAAATCACCGCAGGTTGTTGTTTCACCAAGCGGAATATCTCCACGAAGTGCAAGCATATGATCTACACCCTCTGCAAGGTACTGATCCAGCTGCTCTTTGATTCCCTCTTTTGTGTTCTTGATTACTGTGAAATGGGTAACCGGTGTTGTTCCGGCTTTCTTGATCATCTGGCATACTTCTCTGTTAGCACCAACGTTTCCGCCGCCTGCACCGTATGTACAGGAAATGTACGCAGGTTTGTATTTCATCAGATGATCGATCGTCCCAGGAAGGTTATCCATCCCCTTTTCTGTCTTCGGCGGAAATAGCTCGAAAGACAGAAGCATTCTTTCTCTCATTGCTTCTGACAATTTCATAATTACATACCTCCACGTATTAAGTAATTATTATTCTAAAGGCATAATGCCTCAAGATCTGATAAGCATCACGGATTACTGAAGCAATCCGCTTTTGTTCTTCTGTATCAGCAGAAAACGTTACTGTACACTTTGTTTGCAAATGCACCTTATGAAACATTTCCACTGAACAGTAATCAGAAAATCCATGTCAGTCACATTTTACTTTAACGATACTGTTCGCAAGGTCTACCATAAGGATGGTTCCCTCTACCACTCTTTCATCACCCATAATATCGCGGAGAACAAGTTTGTTTCCATCTACATTAATACGGCTGACGTTCTTGAAGATTACAGAATCGTCATTTTCTTTATATACAGTTGCCAAACACATAATAATGCCTCCTTATTTCATTTCCTCTTTCACAAGAGTCAGGGCAAGGCCAAGGCGCATGTTGCCTTTCTGGAAATCGGATACGCTTTCCTTAATGGTCTTCGCAGCGGCATCCATTCCCATCTTGGCAAGATTATCCGCCATCTGGTCAAGTTCTGCTGCATGGTGCTCATTGTGCTGAAGCATATAGGTAAGAAGAGCTACTGTCTCATTCCTGCAGTCCCCTCCCTGGCAGCCGCCGCAGTCTGTACTGCAGTTCTGTCCCTCATTATGTGTATGGTCATGACCTTCTGTTCCGTCATGGGTATGCGCATGTGTATGGCTCACTCCGTCTGCATGGGTATGCTGGTGGGTATGCTCATGACCATGCTGGATCAGATTGCCGTTTTCATCTTTGATCAAATGCATAGTAACTACTCCTTTCCGCCTTGAATGCGGCAGACAAATCATAACATTGTTTCTCTTCCAGGCACGAAAAAAACTCACGCCGGCAACGTGAGAAAACATGTAAGAATGGATATAAAGATATTCTATTCCCTTTTAATATAATGAGATTCCGCATACCTCATACCTTCATGCATAACACATTTTCTTTCTTCTACCTAAAAAATCGCAGAGTTATGACATAAATTTATCAAATTTTTCTTTTATTATACAACCTTTCTCATTATTACGCAAGGAGATAATTATAAAATTTTACCAAATTTCAACGCTTTACCACACAAATATATGTTTTAATTTCTGTACAATTTTACCAGTTATTTCTAAAGTTTGTCTAAAGATTAACGAATGCGTATTTAAGCAAAAAACAGGTGAATGTTTTGTAATTATATGCTATAATGAATGAAATTTATTGGTTGCTGATTACTTCATGAGCAGCAGCATTTATTGTTTAATGAGGAGGAATTAGCTTTGAGAGAAACCGTATTCCTGAATACCGACAGAGAAATGCCCCTTTTAGGGCTTGGTGTATATAAAACAGCAGATAACGAAGCAGAGACAGCCATTACAGCTGCAGTGAACGCGGGCTACCGTCTTATTGACACTGCTTCCGCTTACAAAAACGAAGAAAGTGTAGGCAAGGCAATTGCTAAATGTGGTGTCCCACGCAAAGAACTTTTTATCACCAGCAAGATCTGGAACAATGCGCAACGACTTGGAGATGTAGATGGTGCTTTTTACAGAAGCATGGAGCGGTTGAAGCTGGATTATCTGGATCTTTATCTGATTCACTGGCCGGTGCCTGGCTGCTATACCGGAACCTGGCTGGAGATGGCCAAACTTCTTGAAACCGGCCGTGTACTTTCCATCGGCGTCAGCAATTTCCAGATTCATCATCTGGAAGAGCTTAAGAAAATTTCCGGTATTGTACCTGCTGTCAACCAGATCGAATGTCATCCGCTTTGCTATCCAAAAGAACTGATTGAATATTGCCAGTCGGAAGGAATTCAGGTTCAGGCTTATGCGCCGCTTGCCAGAGGTGCTTACCTTGACAATGATGTAATGTGCGTCCTTGGAACCAAATATGCGCATACCCCAGCTCAGGTCGGTCTTCGCTGGGCAATCCAGAAGGGTATTTCCGTAATTCCGAAATCCGTCAATCCGGACCGCATCGCTTCCAATGCCAATATTTTTGATTTCAACATTGAGGATGAAGATATGGCGATCATGGATACTTTGAACGAAGATCTCCATACATCCCATGTGCCGGATGATCTGAAGGATGTTATTTTTTAATCTTTTCACCCTTTGCAAATTATTAACTGCCAGGACAGTAAGCATACTCTTTCGTTTTTTGCTCACTGCCCTGGCAGTTTTTTGCGGTTCTATTCTTTCAGTTATATTTTCTGTATTTTATATTTTGCAACAGCTTATTTGCTGAATATAGCATTCACAGTTCCCAGGAAATTTCTCCCTGTTTCTCTCTCTGCATCAGGTCTTTCACAGCTTCAGATGCAGGCTTGTTTTCAAACAGAAGCTTATTTACTTCCATAATGATCGGCATTTCCACATTATATTTCTCAGCCAGCGCTTTGGCTGCCTTTGCGGAATAAACGCCCTCCACAACCATCTGCACTTCATCCATAGCCTGCTTCATGGTGTAACCCTGTCCCATCAGATAGCCGGCGCGTCTGTTTCGGCTGTGCACACTGGCACAGGTAACAATCAGATCACCAATTCCGGAAAGGCCGGCAAAAGTCTCCAATTTAGCGCCCATCTTGACACCAAGCCGCGCCATCTCTGCTATTCCTCTTGTGATCAAAGCAGCCTTTGTATTATCTCCATACCCTAAGCCATCAGCAGTCCCTGCTGCCAGGGCGATTACATTCTTAAGGGCACCGCCAAGCTCTACCCCCAGCATATCCGGTGTAGTATACACCCGGAAAACAGGGCTCATAAAAAGGCCCTGGAGATATTCAGCGGTCTCTTTTTTGCGGGCACTGACTACACACGTAGTAGGGAGTCCGCGGCTTACTTCTTCCGCATGGCTTGGTCCTGAAAGCACACAAACATCTGCCTGAGGAATCTCTTCTTTAATAATATCACACACAGGCATAAGCGTATTTTCTTCTACACCTTTCGCCACATTTACAATAATCTGTCCCCGTCGAATCAATGGGGAAAGTCGTTTGCTGATAGCACGCATATAAGCAGATGGTGAGGCAAATACAACTATATCTGGTGAATCCAAAGCTGTCTTTTCATCACCGGTTATCACAATTCCATCCGGAATTTTAATTCCGGGAAGCTTTTTCGGATCCTCCCGGGTTTGATTCAGACTGGCTGCCTTTTCCGGATGTGCAGACCACAACATAACCTGATGACCATTGTTGTGAAGCAGTATTGCAAGTGCTGTTCCCCAGCTTCCGGTTCCCATTACGCTGATTTTTGCCATTTTATCACCTCATCTTATTTGGCTGCAGTTTTCGCTGCACCAAGCTTATTCTCAGTTCCATTTAAAAGGCGGTAAATATTCGCCCTGTGTCTGTAAATTGCAAGTGCTGTCATAAGTCCCATGATCACATCCATCTCAAATGTATGAGGGAAATCCATGCCATAACTTCCCGCAGCGCCAAACCCAATGAAACAAATCAGCGCACCTACATATGCTGCCATTGACCCCAATGACACATAGCGGGTAATAGCTACCAGCCCAATAAAGATCACCGCGCAGATCAGAAATACTCTCCAGTCCATTGCCAGCAGCATTCCCGCAGAAGCTGCAATTCCCTTACCGCCCCTGAATCCAAGATAAAACGGAAAATTATGTCCAAGCACGCAGCCTGCTGCCGTGTACATGCCAAGCAATGGAAGAATTTCCTGATACCGATTCTTAAATACTGCATCCACGATCAGAATGGCAATCACACATTTAAGCATATCGCCAATAAGAGTCATTGCCCCCGCTTTTTTTCCAAGGGTACGAAGGGCATTGGTAGTTCCTGCATTGCCGCTTCCATATTGACGGATATCCATGTGATGGATTTTTCCGATAATGTATGACGTCTGAAACATTCCAAACAAATATCCAATAGCCAGACAAATAATACGTTCCATCTTTATTCCTTCTCTCCGCGCTCTCTTACAATAAATTTCAGCGGTGTACCGCCAAAGTCAAAGGCATCCCGGATTTTATTTTCCAGATATCTGGTGTAGGAAAAATGCATAAGTTCTTTGTCATTGACAAAGATTACGAATGTAGGCGGTTTTACCGCAACCTGTGTCATGTAGAAAATTTTCAGACGGCGGCCCCTGTCAGACGGCGGCTGCTGCATGGCAACTGCTTCTGCAAGGATCTCATTAAGCACACCAGTCTGGATACGCATAGTTTGATTCTCAATTACCGCATCCAGTGTCTCAAACATTCTGGAAATCCGAAGTCCTGTTCGGGCAGAAATAAACACAATTTCTGCATAAGGCATAAAGGAAAGGACCTCCCGAATACGGTTAGTATGTTTGTAAATGGTCTTGTCATTTTTCTCAATAGCATCCCATTTATTCACTGCAATGATCACGCCCTTGCCTTTCTCATGGGCAATTCCGGCAATTTTTGCATCCTGCTCTGTAACGCCTTCTGATGCATCGATCATTACAACTACAACATCTGCACGTTCTACAGCTGTTACAGTACGGATCACACTGAAGCGCTCAATTTCTTCTTTTACTTTTGCTTTACGGCGGAGTCCGGCTGTATCGATAAAAATATAATCTTTTTCGTTCCAGGTAACCTTCGTATCAACTGCATCACGAGTGGTTCCAGCAATATCTGAAACGATTACACGGTCTTCCCCCAGCAGCTTATTGATCAGAGAGGACTTACCAACATTAGGTTTACCTACAATAGCAATCTTCGGAATATCAGAATCCTCATCCTCTCCCGTATCCTCCGGGAAATGTTTTACGACCTCATCAAGCATATCTCCAAGTCCCTGACGGTTAGCTGCAGAAATGGCAAATGGCTCGCCGATTCCCAGATTATAAAATTCATAAACATCCATCATATATTTCTGAATGCTATCCACCTTATTCACTGCAAGTACCACTGGTTTGCCGCTGCGGCGAAGCATATCTGCAACTTTCGCATCAGAATCCACAAGTCCCTGATGTACATCTGTAATAAAGATAATGACATCCGCAGTATCAATAGCGATCTGAGCCTGCTCCCTCATCTGAGAAAGAATCACATCGCCGCTATCCGGTTCAATACCACCTGTGTCAATAATAGTAAAATCATTATCCAGCCATGATACATCTGCATAAATTCTGTCTCTGGTTACACCTGGCGTATCTTTAACAATGGAAATCTTATCCCCTGCCAGTACATTAAACAATGTGGATTTTCCTACATTAGGCCTGCCCACAATTGCTACTACCGGTTTGCTCATACATTTGTCTCCTTTTCTGTTTCTTATGTTCAATCTGATCAAGGACTGCAGACACAAGGTCTGAACCACCTTCATCCACAATTACAATTTCTACGTTCAGTTTCCTGGAAAGCTCTTCCACAGAGATATCATCCAGAAAAACATCTTCTTCATTTTTCAGCATGTTGCAGGGAAGCAAAAGCTTCTCTCCAAGGTCTCTGCCGCTTAATTGTCTGATCAGATCCTGTCCCGTGATCAAACCAGACACCGTAATCGTTTCTCCGAAAAATTCGTTTCTTATGGAGATCACATCCACTTCTACATTTGGAAATTTCTCATGGATCATCTCCATATATTTCTTAATAAATGGTGCCGCCAAAGCTCCTGTAGCACTGACAGCCTTTATCCTTCGGTCATCTCCCGTCCTGCCTGCAACAGCTTCTTTCACTTCTTCGCCAAGGAGCCGAAGCATTCCCACACCGTTTTCCAGCTGAAGATAGCCATCATAGGACTCTTCCAGGGGCAGATCCTTCCCTGCCAGAATGTACCATTCATCTGAAGCATGGATAAAATGAATGCCATACTGGTCCATCATTTTCTTCTGCCAGGAATGAATAATATCCAGAACTTCTAATGCATCTTCCTTCTGAAACTGTTCCATCGGATACAGCCCCTCACGAAACTTAGTCAGACCAACCGGAACTACTGAAACGCTCTGAAGTACTGGTGCATAGGCAGACATCTTGCGAATACTGTCATCCAGTTCCTTACCGTCATTAACTCCTTTGCACAAAACAATCTGCCCATTCATAGTGATTCCTGCATCATACAGTTTCTGAAGCTTCTTCAATGCATCCCCGGCGAAGCGGTTATGGAGCATTTTACATCTCAGTTCCGGATTCATGGTCTGGATGGAAATATTAATGGGCTCCAGATGGTACCGGATGATCCGGTCTATATCATGATCACTCATATTGGTCAGGGTCACATAATTTCCCTGTATGAAGGACAATCTGGAATCATCATCTTTAAAATAAAGAGTATCTCTCATTCCAGGCGGCATCTGGTCAATAAAACAGAAAATGCAGTGATTGGAACAGGAACGATAATCATCCATCAGATCCTTCTCAAAGGTAATCCCAAGGTCTTCTTCATATTCCTTCTCCACCTCCAGCTCCCAGATCTCTCCGTTTGCCTTTTCCACTTCCAGAACAACGAATTCTTCATTCATCAGATATCGGTAGTCAAATATATCTTCCACAGGCTGACCGTTTACAGTGAGCAGTATATCTCCCGGCACAAGCTCCAGTTCCTGTGCGATACTTCCATCCTGCACAATTGCAATCACGTGTTTATTTTGTTTCTTCACATTTATCTCCATTATAAGTCAAATGCGATCTGTCGCGTCAGCTCTGTTCCAGAATCTGTTTGAAAAATCATTTTTCAAATACATTTTAAGATTCAGAGACCCGAATACAACATCACAGATCGTCCATCTCTGGCTCAGCATAATAAAGCCATTATTTTTAATATAACAAGTTTTCCCGAAAAACACAACAAAAAATTTCATTTCATTCTCACGTCCGGGTAATTTTTCAAGTAAAAATCAATAAATTCCTTGACGACATTTAGGGCAAATGTTATAAATATAAAGAAGAGATCTGTAAAGGTAAAGGACACGTGTCCCCATTTTTTGCAGATAATCGAATCGATAATTAGCATACTACTTAGGAGGAATATCATGCCGAACATAGAATTGCTTGAGAAATCTATGCCTGTCGCACCTATTCGTATCGCAGCGCTGGAGGGCTGCCGCGAACTTGCAGAGGAGGTAGACAGAAACCTGGTAAAATTCCGTAAGGAACTTGTAGAAAAGAAGGGTCTTGACAATGTCCCACAGGGATACAGCGAAGACTCTTTTATCGTGGAGTGCGAATGTCCGCGTTTCGGTACCGGTGAAGGTAAGGGAATCATTAAGGAATCTGTCCGAGGAACCGACCTTTACATTATGGTAGACGTTACCAACTACAGTTCCACATACACTGTCTGCGGTCACGAGAATCACATGTCTCCGGATAACCATTTTCAGGATCTGAAGAGAATTATTTCCGCAGCTACAGGTAAGGCACATCGTATTAATGTAATCATGCCATTCCTTTATGAAGGCCGTCAGCACAGACGTAAGAAGAGAGAATCTCTTGACTGCGCACTGGCACTTCGTGAATTAAGTGATATGGGCGTATCCAATATCATCACGTTTGATGCTCATGACCCGCGTGTGCAGAACTCCATTCCGTTAAATGGTTTTGACAACTTTTTCCCAACCTATCAGTTCCTGAAAGCTCTGATAAAGAACGTTGACAATTTCCAGGTTGACAATGATCATCTCATGATCATCAGTCCGGATGAAGGCGCTATGTCCAGAGCCGTATATTTTTCCAACATTCTGGGCGTTGATATGGGCATGTTCTATAAGAGACGTGATTATTCCACAGTGGTAAACGGCAAGAACCCCATCGTAGCCCATGAGTTCCTTGGCGACTCTGTAGAAGGCAAAGATGTTGTTATCATCGACGACATGATTTCTTCCGGAGAAAGTATGCTTGACGTTGCCAAACAGATCAAAGAGCGTCATGCCAACCGTGTATTCATCTGCACTACTTACGGTCTGTTTACAGAAGGCATGGATAAATTTGACGCTTACTATGAGAAAGGCTGGATTGACAAGGTTATCACAACCAACCTGAACTACCGTATTCCGGAGCTTCTTACCAGACCTTACTATGTGGAAGCAAATATGAGCAAATATCTTGCAAGTATTATGGATATCATCAACCACGATGTTTCTGTTGAGAAGGTTCGTTCCAGCAATGAGAAGATCATGGATCTGATGAAGCGTGTAAATCAGTAATAGACAATAAGTGCTGTTTCTGTGTATACAAGGGACTAAACTGACATATCAGCTGCCGTCCGGAATTTTGCAATAAACAAAGCCCTGTGCCACATTATCTCGTTTGCGGTGCAGGGCTTCTTTATATTTACATGGGCAGTAAAACGCATCTGCACTTGTCTGTCACATTATTTTTCCCGACGAATGCCCAGAAAAGCTGCCAGATTTCCTCTCCTTCCATGGGATGCCCTGTGGGAAAAGAGGAATTCCGGATTGCAGCAGGTGCAAATTCCAGACATGGAAATATGCTCTTCTTTTATTCCTGCCTCCAGAAAAATAATGTGGTTTGCTTCCCAAAGATCCAGCTGGTACTTACCATTCTTCTTTTTATAAAAAAGCTTTTCCCAGTATTTCTCTTCAAAAGCTTTCTGAAATTCCAGAATCACATCTTCGCTTACTTCATAGCAGTCCTGACAGATGGAGGGACCAATTGCCGTAAAAATCTCCTCCGGATCTGAGCCAAACTGCTCTGCCATTTTCTCTATAGTCACCTTACCGATTTTTCCAACCGTTCCACGCCATCCGGAATGAGACAAGCCTACGGCTTTGTGAACCGGATCTATGAAATACAGCGGCACACAATCTGCATAAAAGGTGCATAAAACAACACCTGGAACATTGGTGATCATTCCATCCACATCTTTATATGTTCTTGGACGCGTTACACCTTTCCCCCTGTCTTCTGCCCCCACCAGCTGCACGTTTGTAGTGTGTGTCTGATCAGATGTGACAATATCTTCCAAAGAAAAGCCTACCGCTGCACTAAGTCTGCGATAATTGTCTTTTACCGCGTTTTCCTCATCACCTCTTGTAAAGCTAAGATTCATAGAGGAGAAAATCCCCTGGCTTACACCGCCAAGTCTTGTACTGAAACAATGCACAATATCCGGGAACTGTTCAAAAGAGGGATAAGTAAGATAGGTGACTCCATTATTTTCTTTTACTTGCATATGAAGTTTATTTTCGTTATGCCATTTAATCTTCATCTGATTCTCCTCTTCTTCTTATCTCGCAGTTCTTCTCGAACCTGTTAAGAATTTATTCTCTAGAGCGTGTTTGAAAAAGGTTTTCTGCAAGATGTGCGTCACAATTTGCGGGAGATTTTGTCCGGATAAGGGCGCCGTAGCGGGCTACGGCAACCGAATTCAGGCAAAGTATACCGCAAAGTGGGGCATACAGATTGCAGGAATATTTTTTCAAACAGGCTCTGGTTCACTGACAGAAATCAAAGGCATTTTTTATCCAACAAATCTTATCGCCATTGATTCCCACCACATCAAACCTGCATCTCACATCCATGCTTCTGTAATGGTTCTTCAAATATTCCACTGCCACCTTGGAAATCACCAGCTGCTTTCTGCCGTCCACTGCTGCCAGTGGACTTCCGGAGCGTTCCGTACTTCTGTACTTAACCTCCACAAAAATCAACCATCCATCAGCAGTCATTCCGATCAGGTCGATTTCCCCCAGCCAGTTCCTGTAATTTCGCTCCAGAATCATCACGCCCTGGGAAACCAGATAATCTGCAGCGATTTCTTCATAAAAAGCACCTACTTTTCGCTTGTTTTTCTGCATAAAAACTCCCATATATACTTCTGTGTAGGTATCTTTTGTATTCATAACTGCAAAACATATTCATATCCGGACCATCGGCCTTTTCAAAATTTCACATTATCCTATAAAATTCTTTATAAAAGTTGCCCTGTGGATCGGACTTGGGCCATATTTTTTCAGGGCTTCTATATGTGCTGCAGCTCCATACCCCTTATTTGAGGCAAAACCATATTCCGGCATCACTTTATCGTACTCTACCATCATCCGGTCTCTTGTAACCTTAGCTACAATGCTGGCAGCTGCAATGGAAATACTCTTGGCATCCCCTTTTATAATCGGCACCTGAGGTATGATCACGTCGGGAATGGTTACTGCGTCATTAAGAAGAATCTGCGGCATCGGCTCCAGCTTGCTGACAGCCTCACGCATTGCCTCATAGGTAGCCTGAAGAATATTGATCTCATCAATTCTCTGCGGACTTGCCATTCCGATTCCAACAGCTACCGCGTTCTCCATGATCACATCATACAATTCATCCCTTTTTTTAGCGCTCAACTGTTTGGAATCATTAAGATACAAGATTTTGCAGTCTCTTGGCAAAATAACAGCGCCCACTACAACCGGACCTGCCAGCGGACCTCTTCCAACTTCATCAATTCCGCACACATAGCCCAAATCTTCGTATTTGTGCTCAAATTCCTTCATCTTTTCTGTGCGCAGAAGTTCTTTCTGGTAAGCCTCTTCTTTCTTATGAAGCTGCTCCAGAAGCTTCCTGACTCCACTTCTTGTATCCTCTTTGTATTTTTCAAAAAGAGCGGCATATTCTCCCGGTTCTGCTGCCTGGATCTCACTCTTTATTTCTCCGATTTTCTGCATATTATTTACCTTCTTCTGGCACCCACTCCAAAGTGATTCTTCCAATCTTTCCAGAGCGGAAGTCATCGAACAGAATCAGAGAGGCCTTTGCATAGTCCAGTTCCTCTCCTTTCTTCAGACATCCTCTGGAGCGCGCGATTGCTTCTAATATCTGCACAGCTGTGCCTTCCTCCTGGATCTGATAGCGTTTCTCCAATGCACCAGAATATTTTTCCCGAAGGAAATCAATAAGCGTAAGGGAAAGCTCCTCCATATTCAGAATATCATCCTTGATAGAGCCAATATAGGCAAGACGCATTCCCACTGCCTCATCTTCAAACTTGGGCCAGAGAATCCCAGGAGTATCCAGAAGCTCCACATTCTTATTTAGGCGGATCCACTGTTTGCCCTTGGTTACACCTGGCTTGTTTCCTGTCTTGGCGCATGTTCTTCCAGCAAAAGTATTAATAAAAGTAGACTTACCAACGTTAGGAATTCCTACTACCATAGCACGGATCGGGCGGTTTTTGATTCCTCTTCTTCTGTCCCTCTCAGTCTTCTCCCTGCAGGCTTCCTGAATAGCCGCCTGAATCGCTTTCATACCAGAGCCGCTGCGGGAATCTACTTTTACCACATAGAACCCTTTCCCCTGAAAATAAGCTTTCCATGCTTCATTCTGGCGTTCATCTCCAAGATCTGATTTGTTCAAAAGGATCAGCCTTGCTTTATTTTTCCCAAGCTCGTCAATATCCGGATTCCGGCTTGCAAGGGGAACCCTGGAGTCCACAAGCTCAATGATCAGGTCGATCAGCTTAATGTCCTCCTGCATCTGTCTTTTCGCTTTGGTCATATGACCAGGATACCATTGTACGTTCATATTTACCTCATTCTTGCAGCTGTTCAGCAGATACTGTTCCACGAAGCGTGTAACCGCAAATGTGCTGAACAATCACTTATTTTTAAAATCTCACAGTTTAATTATTCAACGGCCCTATGTCTTTCTTCGGGGATATCTGGAACCAGAGCTTACCAGTTATATATTTCTTATTCACTCGTCCGATATCGCCATAACGGCTGTCTTCACTGTTATTACGGTTATCGCCCAGGACAAAGTACTCTCCCGCTTCCAGTGTAATAGCATTGGCTGCCATTCCCGGATTGTTGATCATAGGAAAATCTTTGCCTTCTTTATATGTCTCTCCATTGATCAGAATTCTTCCATTCACGATCTGAATGGTCTCACCTGGAAGTCCGATCACACGGCGGATATGAAGAGCCGCATCATCACTTGCATTTGTGCGAAATACAATAATATCGCCACGTTTCGGCGAGGACGCTTTATAAGCAAGCTTGTTTACAAAATACCGGCTTCCAATTGCCAGAGTAGGCTCCATGGAGCTCTCCTGCATCGTCACAGACTGAAACAGCATCATAGAAGTCAGCACTGCAAAGATCAGTGTAACTGTGATCTCGAATACCCAGATCAAAACTTTTTTCAGTTTACTGTCTTCTAATTTCTCTATGGCACCAGAAAAAGATTTTTTCTCCAGTTTTGCAATTTCCGGCATGTTGAACAACTGCTCTTTTTCTCTTTTATTTCTTCTGTCGCTCATATCTACTCCATTCGTGTCATAATTGCATGTCCTGCGTCTGGTTCCAAAACACTTTTTTCATCTCAGGCCAGATACTTTATTATCTTATCACATATCCCGAAAAAGAAAAAGAAAAAATAATCAAAAAAATGCTGCCCAGACAGTCATCACGGCCATCTGCGCAGCAAATGTCACTGTTCGTATTCACTTCGTTCACGAAAGCACTTCGCGGAACATCACCAGTGAACAGCAACCAGCAATTTTCGATTGAAATTATTTAACAAGCTCTTTAACCTTAGCAGCTTTACCTACACGGTCTCTTAAGTAGTTCAGTTTCGCACGGCGAACTTTACCACGACGGATAACTTCTACTTCTTTTACGTGTGGGGAATGAAGCGGCCATGTTTTCTCAACGCCAACGCCGTTGGAAGCTTTTCTTACTGTGAAAGTAGCTCTGGTGCTTCCGCCCTGTTTCTTTAATACAGTTCCCTCAAAGATCTGGATACGCTCACGGTTACCCTCTTTGATCAGTGCGTGTACTCTTACGGTATCACCTACGTTAAACTGTGGTACGTCTTTTTTCAGCTGTTCTGCTTCGATGTTTTTAATAATTTCGTTCATTTTAATCTCTCCTTATTCTCTGGATGTTCTTAATACCCATCACGGTAACAGCGGACCATCTTTTTTCACAACATAAGTGATTATACTATAATTATTTTCTGTTTGCAACCATTATTTTTATAAAAAGCTCATAAAACAAGTCACAAAATTTTTTTCAAAGACAATCTTCCAAAACCATTACCAACAGATAACCTCGCAGCCATCCTCTGTTACCAGTACGGTTACTTCCCACTGGGCAGAAGGCATACCGTCCTCAGTGCGTACTGTCCAATCATCTTCCTCATCTGTATATACTTCATCGCTTCCCATATTTACCATAGGCTCAATGGTAAACATCATTCCCGGCTCCATGATCACGCCGCTGTTCTCTTCGGAAGTATAGCTTACCCAGGGATCCTCATGGAATTCCAGGCCAACGCCATGTCCGCCGATTTCTTTTACAATTGTGTAGCCATTTTCAAGTGCATGCATATGAACAGCGTGACCCATATTTCCAATAGGTTCCCATGGTTTTACCTTGGAAATACCGATTTCCACACATTCTTTGGTTACGCGGACCAGTTTTTCTTTCTCAGGACTTACATTTCCAATACAGAACATACGGGATGAGTCAGAAAAATAGCCATTGTAAATTGTAGAAACGTCTACATTTACTATATCACCATCCTTCAAGATCTCATCCTCAGATGGAATTCCGTGGCATACCACCTCATTCACAGAAGTACACACGCTTTTTGGAAAACCTTCATAATTCAACGGTGCCGGGATTCCTCCATGACGCACAGTTTCCTCATGTACCCAATGATCGATTTCTTCTGTTGATACACCAGCTTTAATATGCTCTGCCACATAATCAAGTACTGCAACATTGATTCGACAGCTCTCTTTAATCTTCTCAATCTGCTCTGGAGTCTTGATCAGTTTATGGTCCAGAACCGGATATCCTTTCTGACGCAGGATTTCTACTTTCGCATCAAAAGCCTCATGGCATTTTTTGTATTTCTTTCCACTGCCGCACCAGCATGGATCATTACGTCCGATTTTTGTTGACATTTCACTCTCTCCTTTTATCTGTGGCTGCTGTGAATGCTACAGCAGCACTTTTTCTTTTGTAAAACATGATATAAACTCACTCTGTTTTTCATTTTATACTTGAAACAGATAAATTGCAACTAATTTTCTATAGAAGTCTCTACCTCCTGCAATTCATGTGTTACTGTTCATATTTTTTCAGCTGTTTTCATTTTCCCACGCAAACAGTTAAAAAAGTTTCAAACGTAAACGCAAAAAGAGTATTTCATTTTCTCTGATCTAAGAATTTGAAATACTCTTTTGCTTTTGAAAATTATATGTAACTAATTAGCTGCTGCATCTGTGCCTGCCTCTGTGGCAGTATCTGCTGCACTCTCTTCACTTCCCGCCATGATCTTACTCAGTTCTTCGATCATCTCGTCATCCTTCAGTCTGAATTTGACCTCAACACGACGGGAAGCCTCTTTATCTACATTTCCATCTGCATCCAGAATCGGATTCGCCATGGAATGTCCGTTTACAGTCAGGTAATCCTGCAAATTCAGGCTCTGGTCCTCAGTCAGAAACTCCCCCTGAATATCAAGAAGATACTGCGCCACTGCAAGTGAACGCTGCTGGGAAAGCTCCAGGTTATACGCATAATCACCATCTGTATCTGTATAACCGTCAATAATGATCTCAGCAAGATAATTCTTATAAGTATCCTCCATCAACACCTTACAGTAAATCGGAAGTACATTTCGGAGTGCTTCCTTACCAGCATCTGTAAGCTCCGACTCATCAACGTCAAACAATACACTGGCATCCAGTGTCAATGCACCAGTCTGGGAATCCAGATTTACATTGATATTATTTTTCTGGAATTCTTTTTGAAGTGCTTCCACAACTTCAGCCTTGACACCAATAATATTATCGATCTTTGTCTGCTGCTCACTAAGCTGCGTGGTCTTCTCATCCAGATCCGTCTGCTGCTGATTCAGAAGAGCCTGCTGCTCTTTTAACTTGGCTTCCTGCTCTGCCAGAGTCTGTGCCAGTGCAGTCAGCTTCTCATCTTTGGTCTTAATAGTTCCTTCCTGTTCTTCAATGGTATTCTGCTTGGCAAGAAGATCAGCCGTATACTCTGCCTGCAGAGCCAGCTTCTCATCTCTCTCCTGAATACTCTCGTCGTAGCTCTTCTGAGCCTGGAAAAGCGTCAATGACATGATCAGTATGAAAAGAAGCAGAACGCCGGCCATAACATCGGAATAAGAGCGCCATACATTAAAGCCTCCATCCCCTGATTTTCTTTTTTTGCGCATGTCTATCTCCTCTTATCTGAATAAGCCAAATTTTCCTTTCTGTGCTGCCTTAGAAAGCTCTTTCATGTTCTTGTTGATTTCCTCAAGAAGAGCCTGCTGTCCCTCATTCTGCTGAGCAATCAGATTGCCCAGCTTCTCTACAGAATCATTTCTTCCGCTTGCGATCAGAGATACATCTCTGGTATTCGCTGCAGTCACCTCACTGAGGAGCTTGCGGACCTGTTCCATTGTTTTATAGGAAAGTCTCTGATACTGGGCAAAATCCTCCATCTGGGCCGTAAACTGCTCTGCCATCTTGCTGTTTGCCTGGATCAGATCTGCACTTGCCTGACCTGTAGCACCTACTCTCTCAATAGAAGAAGCTGCTGTTTCAACATATTTCTGCATTGCCTGGTTGCAGGCAACCCAGAACTTAGCTGCAGATTTCTCGGCATCCTTCAGATAATCCACAATATGCTGATAATCCTGCTGCTGCATCTTCTGGATCTCCTGATTCTCAGAAAGGATACGATTGGCAGTAGACATGTAGCGGGTCTGCATACCTCCCATCTCCCTTACCATATCTGTAATGGCTTTGTCCTGCTTGTCATAGGTCTCAGAAAGCTTCTGGCTCATAGTCTGGTACATGGCAGAAGTATAAGCTGTATTCTCTTTCTGTGCCTTTTTCAGCTGGTCCAATGCCACGTTGAAATCACGGAACTGCATATGGAAAGAATTGTTCATCTGCTTTAAAAATTCGTCCGATATTTCACGAATAGCATCCTCCTGACATCTGGTTACAGAAGAAACCAGCATATCCAGAGAATCATTCATCTTCTGGAAGGTAGGTGTGATAACCTTCTCAAAGCTGTCTGCCATCTGAACGGAAAACTGCTCTGCCATCTGTTTCATGGCGCTTGTCTGCAGCTTCTGGCTTGCAAGCAGCAGATTTCTGGACTCATTCTCCGCTGTAGGCATTACATAAGAATGAAACTTTTCAAGGAATCCCTGAAGCTCCTCTGTCATGGATGAATACTCTCCCTTCATCCCAAAGGTATAAATAATGGAAAAAGAGATACCATAAATAGAGGTAAGGAATGCTACTTTAATACCTTCCACCAGCGCTTCTACAGAAGAAGTCATGGCGCTGTAATCTGTAGGCTGGAAATCCCGAAGACCCCAGACAAGACCAAGGAAAGTACCTAAAATACCAAGACTGGTAAAGATATCCGGAACCATTTCCAGAAGCTTCTTATGAACATGGATATCCAGCTCATCTTCATTAATGAATTCTTCAATATCTCCAAGACCTTCTTTACTATTGTTAATGCTGTCTGTAAAGCTATCCATCTTCTGATCCAGATATTTATCATCGAAGAGCTCGCCTAAATATGTAAGATTCCTGGGATCTGTCTTCCCAGGAGTCTTGAACATACCGTTCAACTCCTCTACTGCTCTGTGAAATGCCGTACTCAGATTATTCATACGGAACATTCCACCAAACATTGCGATCAGATACAGGACTGCGATCACCGCCAGAAATACGAAATTGTAGATCGTAGATGATAAGTTCCCCCTGCCGGCAAATAAAGTCAAAGCAGTGGTTCCTGCAAGAACCGCAACAAACAATACAGAATGTGTGATTTTTTTCTTCATTGTCTGCCTCCCCATTTGTATTTTCACAAAATAGATATGCCGTCTGTCGACGGCATCACCATATATGAATGCCAACCACTCTGCGCTTATAGTATCTCCAGAACCTGTAAAAAAATCATTCCCGCAATCTGAACGCCCAGGGCTTTCATCGTAATAAATTGGTGCATTTTGTGAATTTTCCATTAATAATGGTACATTTTTTATCATAATATCACAATTTTCTAATAATAACAAGAAAAAACATACCCCTTGCCTAATGAAAAATGTTACTGAAAAACGTTACCAGTGAACAGTAATCGTTTCACACCTTTTTCACACAGCCAGGGGTATTATATCATATTTCATATTTTCAGGCGTAAACCTTATCTTCCTCCAGAAATCTTGTCTTACCATCCTTCACTTCTACCAGGTTAATGCTGCAGTTAGGAGGCACACATCCATGCCAGAAATGCTCAGGATCCTTGTACAGGTTCTGGAGAAGAGCCCGCACTGCACATCCATGGGAAGACACCAAAATCGTCTTGTCTGCCAGAGACGGATCTGAGGTTTTTTCAAGCCAGAATTCTCTGGTACGATCCAGGACATCCTGAATATTCTCTCCGTTTTCCGGACGCGGAAATTTTAGAGGATCCTTAAAAAACAGATCAAATTCTTTGCAGTTGGACTCCATAGTATTTCCAGTTCTCATAATGTGCCCTTCCAGAACCCCGAAATTAATTTCCTGAATCCTTTTATCCGGTATCACAGGAATATCACGACTGCCCAGAACCAACCGGGCAGTCTGTCTCGCACGGGTAAGGGGACTTGTAAAACAGATATCAAACTTTACATCCATCAGAGCCTCGCCTGTTCTTCTGGCAAGATCAATTCCCTCCTGAGCAAGAGGAATGTCTGCTGAACCCTGAGCCTTATGAAGGTGATTCCAGGGCGTCAGACCGTGTCTTACAATATATAAAAGCATCAGCTTCTCAACTCGATTCCAAGTCCTTCCAGACCATTTAAAATTTTCTTCATTGCTGCAGAAATCTCGCTTTCTTCCAGAGTCTTGTCGTGATCACGGAATACAAGCGCATAAGCCATAGACTTGTAGCCACCCTTGATCTGGCTTCCTTCGTAGATATCAAACAGCTGATAACTCTCCAGGATCTTTCCGCCTCTCTGAGCAAGAATGTCCTCGATCTGACCTGCAAGCACCTGCTTCGGAACCAGCATACTGATGTCACGGGTTACTGCCGGATATTTTGCAATTCCGGTAAACTTGCGGTCAAAATTTGCAAATTCAAGAACGCTCTTGATATCGATCATTGCGATATATGCGCGCTCCCCAATTCCATAATTATCTGCAACCAGCGGATGAACCTCTCCAAGATAACCTACAACGGTTCCCTCGTATACCATATCGGCCTGTCTTCCAGGATGAAGAAATGGTTTTCCGCTTACCGGATCATACTCCATTTTTTTCTTCATACCGATTTTTTCGAAGAACTCCTCACAAACGCCCTTCATGTCAAAGAAATCACCGGTTCCGTACATTCCAAGTGTAAACATGGTTCTTTCATCTGGAAGCTCGGTAAGTGGAAGTGCCTTCGGAAGATATACATTTCCAAGCTCATAAAGACGAACGTCTTTGTTTCTTCTGTTATAGTTAGTTGCCAGAGAAGAAAGCATTCCATTCAGTGTACTGGTACGCATAATGCTGTAGTCCTCACCAAGAGGATTGCTGATGGTGATCACCTGACGAAGTACATTATCTTCTGGAATTCTCAGTTTGTCAAATACCTTCGGGCTCTCAAATGAGTAAGTCATACCTTCTGAGAATCCGCAGTACTCTGCAATATCTCTTGCGATATTTTCAATGCGAAGCTTGAATGGCATTTTTCCTGTAGTAGCCTCACCGGATGGCAAAGTTGTAGGAATCTTGTCATATCCGTAGAAACGTGCAATTTCTTCTGCAACATCTGCCATGCAGTGGATATCCTGGCGGAAAGTCGGTGCTACGATTTCATTTGTCTCCTCATCATAGGTGAGTTCGATCTTTGCAAGATAGCCAAGCATCTCTTCTTTGGAAAGATTTGTTCCAAGAAGACCGTTGATACGGTCTGGCTCAAATTTTACACGGGATGGCTTGCTGACCTTATTGCAGATATCAACCATACCGCCAACAACCTCACCGGCACCAAGCTCTTCCATCAGCTGGCAGGCTCTGTCGATTGCAGCCTTTGCATTATTCGGATCAAGACCTTTCTCAAACTTGCCGGAAGCATCTGTACGAAGTCCGATTCTCTTGGAAGAAAGTCTGATGTTTGTTCCATCAAAGCAGGCTGCCTCAAACAGAACTGTGTGTACGTCATCTGTGATCATGGAGTTCTCGCCGCCCATAATACCTGCGATTCCAACTGGTTTCTCACCATCGCAGATCATCAGGACGTTCTCATCCATAATACGTTCCTGACCATCCAGTGTGACAAATTTCTCATCTTTACCCGCACAGCGTACAACAATTTCATGGTTTGCAATCGTATCGAGATCGTAAGCATGCATTGGCTGTCCAAACTCTTCCATTACATAGTTGGTGATATCTACCAGATTGTTGATCGGGCGGATTCCATTGGAAGCCAGGCAGCGCTGCATCCATTTCGGAGATGGTCCGATCTTAACATTTTTTACAACTCTTGCACAATAACGTGGGCAAAGCTCCGGTTTCTCTACAGTTACCTTTACGTAATCAGAAGCTTTTTCATCATTTCCTGTCTCTTTAACTTCCGGAGGGTAAAATTTCTTACCAAAAGTAGCTGCTGCTTCTCTTGCAATTCCAAGAACACCATAACAGTCAACACGGTTGGATGTGATCTCATATTCAAATACAACGTCATCAAGTCCAAGAGCCTTAATAGCGCTTTCACCTACAACTGCGTTTTCCGGGAATATATAAATTCCATATTCTGGGGCTTCCGGATACATATCCCGGTTGCTTCCCAGCTCTTCGATGGAGCACATCATGCCGTTGGACGGTACTCCGCGAAGTTTTCCGGCTTTGATCCTGATTCCGCCAGGAGTCATTTTTCCATCATGTCCTCCTGCTACACGACCTCCGTCAAGAACAACCGGAACCTTGTCTCCCTCTTTTACGTTTGGAGCGCCAGTAACGATCTGGATCACCTCAGATCCGATATTCACCTGGCAGATGATCAGCTTATCTGCATCCGGATGTTTCTCAATTTTCTCAATCTGTCCAATTACAATCTTGTCAAGGTCAGCATCAAGCCTAGTGAAGCCCTCTACCTTTGTACCTGACAATGTCATTGCATCTGTATATTCCTGTGCGGTTACGTCAAGATCCGGCACATACATTTTCATCCAAGATAATGAAGTATTCATTTATTTAATCCTCTTCTCACTCTAATATTTATATTATGAAAGATAACTGCTCAGTATCTTCACAGTTACACGCTTCGCGACGCCAGAAATCAGAACTGCTTCAGGAAACGGACATCGTTCTCATAAAGCAGACGCATATCATCAATCTCATATTTCAGAAGCGCGATACGCTCAAGGCCTACACCAAATGCAAAACCCGTGTACTCTTCCGGATTGATTCCACACATGCGAAGTACATTGGGATGAACTGTTCCACAGCCAAGGATTTCGATCCAGCCGGATCCTTTACAGAAACGGCAACCTTTTCCGCCGCATTTGAAGCAGGAAACATCAACCTCTGCACTTGGCTCTGTAAACGGGAAGTGATGTGGTCTGAATTTTGTTTTGGTTTCTGGTCCGAAAAGTTCTTTCGCAAATACTTCAAGAGTTCCTTTCAGGTCTGCGAACGTAATATTTTTATCTATTACAAGGCCCTCAATCTGATGGAAGGATGGAGAATGAGTTGCATCTACTTCATCAGAACGGAATACTCTTCCAGGTGCGATCATACGGATCGGCAGTTTGCCTTTTTCCATGGCACGTGCCTGAACCGGAGATGTCTGGGAACGAAGAAGTATGGAATCATTGATAAAGAAAGTATCCTGCTCGTCTCTTGCCGGATGATTCTCCGGAATATTCAGCTTAGTAAAGTTGTAATCTGCATATTCAACTTCCGGTCCTTCTACAACTTCATAGCCCATTCCAATAAAAATGTGCTCAACCTCTTCCAACGCAATGCTGTTGGGATGGCGATGACCGATTCTGGATTTCTTTGCAGGAAGGGTAACATCGATTACTTCTGCTTTCATCTTCTCTTCTCTGACTGCTTCTTCCAGTTTCTGTCTGGACTCTTCAAGAAGAGTTTCAATCTTAACTCTGGTCTCGTTTACAAGCTGGCCAACCTTCGGTCTCTCCTCCGGGGAAACGTCTTTCATTCCTTTTAAGATTGCGGTAAGCTCTCCTTTTTTTCCAAGATATGCCACACGCACATCATTTAATTTATCCAGGCCTTCGGATTCTTCAATCCGTACTCTGGCGTTCTCAGCCAGTTCCTGAAGTCTTTCTTTCATATCCATGGTTTATTTCTCCTTTATTTTTATAATCTGCCAGGTGAGGGAAGGCACGGAAGGGAAGAAAATATCTACATAGCAGATTTTTTCTTTCGTAAAAGCGGATTGTTCCACGCTAGAGCGTGTTTGAAAAAGGCTTTCTGCAAGATGTGCGTCACAATTTGTGGGAGATTTTGTCCGGATGAGGGCGTCGTAGCGGGCTACGACAACCGAATTCGGGCAAAATATACCGCAAAGTGGGGCTTGCAGATTACGGGAATGATTTTTCAAACAGGCTCTAGCGCTCCCAGGACTTTACAACGTAAAAAAGCTCCGTCCCCAATAAAAGGGACGAAGCATATTCCGCGGTACCACCCTGATTCCTGTATATACAGGCTCTCTCGCCGCTTAACGCGCAGCTTCACGTCGCTTCCTACTGAAAATTTCAGAAACGCGGCTCCGGTGCGAAACTCAGAAACTATCTGAACTTAAGGAAGCTTACAGCCGGTGGCTTCCTCTCTCTGAAAGAAAATAATTTCCTAAAAACACCTTCCTGGCTTTTTCTCTTTTATAACTATGCCACATCAGAGTAAATCTGTCAAGAGGTTAATTTGTCTGTTGCTCTTCCTTCTTTTTCTCAGCTGAAACTTTCATCTCAGTCTTTTTCTTTCTTCCATTCTCTTTTTCCAGATATTTTTTCTTCTCCTTATTAAGCTCTTTTTCCGCCTCATCACGCTCGCGGCTGAGCATTTCCCTCATGGATGCCTGGGCCATTCTGAATTGCTTTTCAAAGTAAGCGTTAATCTCTGCTCCATATAGCAGAAGATTCATACAGATATACAGCCACAGCATCACCATGATCAACGCTGTCAGGCTTCCATACATATTGCTGAAGCCTGGAAACATGTCAAAATAAATAGAAAAGAAATAGGAAAACAGGGACCACCCTGCTGCGATCAGAAGAGCTCCCGGCACCTGACTTTTAAAAGTAGCTTTACGGTTTGGAAGCATTTTATACAAAATCAAAAAAATCAGAAACAATCCAGCAAATACAAGCGCCGTCCTGGCTCCAATGATCTTTCCGATAATTCTCCCAAGGAATGGAACGTACTTTCCCGCCATAATCTGAATCTGATTTCCAAGAACCAGAAGCAGAAGACTTGCAATAATTGCAATGCTGAACAGAAATGTATAAACAACTGCATACATTCTGGTAATCAGCCAGTTACGGGTCTCATGAACGTGATAAATGCTATTCAGTCCATTCGTAAGGGACTGCATGGCTTTTCCTGCAGACCACAATGCCATGATAGCAGAAATCGGAACTACCGCCGTGCTTCTGCCATATACTTCTGATACAATGGTAAGCACAAAATTCTGTATATTATGGGGCACAAATGCCCGGATGGTTTCGCTGACCATATTGTATGTTAAAGGTGTATATCGAATTATAGTCGTGAGAAACAGAATAAACGGAATAAAAGACATAATCAGGAAATATGCTGCCTGTGCCGCATAAGCTCCCACATGGTCTCCATTTGCCCTGTCCATAAAACCGAACAGAAGCTGGAGAACGCTCTGTTTTTCTTTCTTCTTATCCATATGATTGCTCCTGTTACATTTTCGTAATCATTTTTTGTATCATATCACGAAACATGCTTTCTGTCTACTTTTTCCTGGTGTTACTGTTCTTTCCGTTCACAGCAACAATTACTGTTCACTCCATAATCAGTAAACGCTTCGCGATGCACAAAAAGACGAACCTTCCTGTGACAAGCACAAACAGCAGCGTTTGCTGCGCAAACTTAATTCTCGGGTTTTCTGTGAACTTTGTTCACAAAAATACCTTGCAAAATGTCATGTTTCCCGCTTTGACAGGTTATTCCCCACCACTTCCAACGTAATATCCTTAAAAAAATAATTTAGGATTTCCTGCCAGCCATAGCCTTCCCTGGCCATTTCATTTGCCCCGTTCTGGCTCATTCCCACACCGTGTCCATACCCTTTCCCTTGAATCTGTACTGCCTTACCTGATTTCACGTTCAGCTCAAAATAGGCACTTGGCAGAAGATTACTGCCGTTCACAATACTTCCATCTTTTTCTGTAATCAAACACCCTGCCGGGGAAAGAAATTGCCGTATTTCATATTCGCCTTCCAGCTGTATACTTTTATTTTCCGTCACAATCTCCATTCCCGTAACTGCACCACTGATATTCTTTTTAATAACCTGAAGTCCTATAAATTTCCCACTGCCTTCCAGATTTCCCGATCGTTTCTCCAAAGTTTCCCAGGGAATTTCCACGCTCCAGCTGCTCCATGGCATATTCTGGTCAAAATCACATTCTACACTTTTCAGATAAGCTGCCGACCTGTCTGCTCCCCATATCTCATCTGTGCTTGTCCTGCCTGCTGATGTAGAAAAATAATAAGCCGTGATCGGTTCTCCATTCTGGCATAGGATCTGACCTTTTGTATCCTGTACTGCTTTATTTGTTCTTTTATCTGCCCCAAAATTGTTGTAAACCTGATAATTCACGCTATCATCTACATCCGCCCCATATTTTTCCAGACTGTTTTCCTGTATCTGGCAAACTGCATAGGTTCTGGCACATACTGCCTGGGCCATTAATGCCTGTTCTTCATAGGATGCAGGCATTTCACTTGGAACTACACCTTCCAGATAAGCTTCCAGAGACAATTCATTAATAACCAACAGCCCCTGCGCTGTCTTTTGAATTTCCAGAGTACCATAATAAACAGGAGGATTCTGAGCTCTTTCAATAGAGGGAATCGCAATGCCATCAACTCCCCCGTCCAGAAGCAGACTATCATTCTGGAGTTCCTGTGAATCCGGGGTGTAGGTATGTTCTTT
Organism: Ruminococcus sp. J1101004sp1_RTP21198st1_B9_RTP21198_201120; assembly: GCF_040924245.1. Classification (NCBI taxonomy): domain Bacteria; kingdom Bacillati; phylum Bacillota; class Clostridia; order Eubacteriales; family Oscillospiraceae; genus Ruminococcus; species Ruminococcus sp. J1101004sp1_RTP21198st1_B9_RTP21198_201120. The sequence goes on from NZ_JBCOMI010000007.1 coordinate 118,984, forward strand.
TCCTTTTTGTTCTATAGTTACTGATGGGTGATAACAGGATTGCCAGGACGAGTCTGTGAGAAGGACACGAATGGAAGGCTCTTGTTGTTGCACCTTATTTTCGGCAGTCTCCTTTTCTTTTTCTTTCAGCTCCCTTTTGGCACCTTCTTCACTCCTCTTGTTCATTTCTGCGGCTTTTCCAAACAGAAGCAGCCAGCCCAGCAGTACAAGCAAAAAATAATTCAATTCATAAAAAAATCTGGTCTTCTTCATACAAAAGTATATGAAGAAAACCAGACAAAAATATCTGTATTATAATTATTTTCTTACGTCAAATTTATATGCGGTAAAAGACTGATATTTCTCACCAGCTTCCAGTACTGGTGAATGGAATGCTTCCACATTTACTGCATTTGGTTCAACCTGTGTCTCAAGGCAGAAGCCTTCACGCTTATTGTAAACATGTCCATTCTTACCCTTCTCGTCAATAACAAAATTACCAGCATAGAACTGCACACATGGACAATCCGAAACCACATCCATCGTAATACCAGAGGTCTCATTGTATGCAACTGCAACCGTTCTCCGACTGCCTTTCGCGTAATTGTCAGTCACATAATTGTGGTCATATCCGCCAGTGAACTTCAACTGCTGGAAGTCTGCCTCGATTTCCTGGCCAATCTTTTTCGCCTTATTAAAATCCATAGGAGTACCCTCTACTGCTGCATATTCGCCTGTAGGAATAGAGAACTCATCCACCGGATTATAATCTCTGGCATGGATCGTAAGATATGTATCAAGAACCTTGCCGCTTCCCTCCCCTGTAAGGTTGAAGTAGGAATGGTTGGTCATATTTGCCAGTGTCGCCTTGTCACTGATTCCGCTATAGTAAATCTGCAAGGTATTGTCCTCTGTAAATTCATATGTAACAGACACCTGGAATTCTCCCGGGAATCCATTCTCGCCATCCGGGCTGATTCTGGAAAAAGTAATGGCATTTTTGTCAGAATCTGTATTCTTAACAGTCCAAATCTTCTTCTCGAAGCCATTGGGGCCGCTGTGAAGATTATTGTCATTCTCATTCTTGTCAAGCTGGTATTCCTGTCCATAAAGGGAAAATCTGGCACCTGCGATACGGTTTCCGCTTCTTCCTATGATTGCACCAAAGAAGCAGCCATTTACTTCGTACTGCTGAACATCGTCATAACCAAGCACTACATCTGTAAGCTCCCCATCTTTGTCCGGAACGCAAAGCTTCACAAGAATGGCACCGTAATCCATCACTTCTGCATATGCACCGGATTTATTCTCCAGATGGTATAAAGTAATCTCTTCCCCAGAGGTTAAGTTTCCAAATTTCTTTGCTGTAACACCCATATTACCTACCTCCCTGTTCTAAAAAATCCCAGAATGCCGTTCCCTTTCTTTTGACGCCTAGCTAACCGCTAGGTGGGTATCCTCAACAGGACTTCTGCCTACCACAACGAGAGGTCTGACATCCGCACTGCGATATTGGATTCCCTTGATGTCAATGTAGGTTCAAAAATAAAAGGGGCCTCGCACATCCCAGGATTCATTTTCTAAAAATAATTATACTCTAGTATATACTGTTTTTCAACAGAAAATGCACAAATTCTTTTTACTGATTTTTAACTGATTTTTAGAATCTCTTTCACAGTTGCAGGCATATCTTCTGCATCTACTACCCGGTCATGAAGTACTGGTGCAGTACGGATATCGTTGACTGCCTTCGGAACTGCCACCCCGGAAAGCTTCTCAAGTGCGTCTGCAAGCCCGAAATCGTCCAGATTCTCATGTCCCTCGGAGATTGCATCCATAACACTTCTGGTAAACTTGTATGGACTTGCTGTAGAAGCAATAACTGCCGGAATCTTATCTCCGGTATCTTTCACATATTTTTTGTATACGCCAGCAGCAACTGCAGTATGTGTATCAATCACATAATCACTTGTCTTATATACTTCGCGGATAGCTTCCTTCGTCTCTTCTTCGGAGCAGTAGTTTCCATAGAAATCCTTCAGCTGGGCTTTCATCTCAGGTGTAATAGTGTATTCACCACCCTTGGAAAGATTTTCCATAAGTTTTGCACACTCCTCAGGATTTCCGCCTGTAATGCGATAGATCAGGCGCTCCAGATTGCTGGAAATCAAAATATCCATAGATGGAGAACTGGTAAGGATAAAATCTCTCTTTCTATTGTATGTACCTGTGGAGAAGAAATCAAACAGAACCTTGTTCTCATTAGAAGCACAAATCAGCTTGTTCACCGGAAGTCCCATCTGTTTTGCATAAAATGCTGCCAGAATGTTTCCAAAATTTCCTGTAGGAACTACTATATTGATCTCCTGTCCGGCTTCGATCTTGTTCTGGCGCACCAGCGCAGCATATGCATATACATAATAAACGATCTGGGGAACAAGACGTCCAATGTTAATGGAGTTTGCAGAAGAGAACTGGAATCCAGCCTGGGAAAGCTCTGCTGCCAGTTCTTTATCATTGAACATTTTCTTTACAGCTGTCTGGGCATCGTCAAAATTACCTGTGATACCCACAACGTAAGTATTGGCACCTTTCTGGGTTACCATCTGCTTCTCCTGGATCGGGCTTACGCCATGTTTCGGATAGAATACAATAATCCTGGTTCCCGGAACATCGGCAAAACCTGCAAGTGCTGCTTTTCCAGTATCTCCGGAGGTCGCAGTCAGGATAACGATTTCATTTTTTACATTATTCTTTCTTGCTGCAGTCGTCATAAGATATGGCAAAATGGAAAGTGCCATGTCTTTAAATGCAATTGTAGGACCATGGAAAAGTTCCAGATAATATGCCCCGTCAGCTTCCTTAAGAGGTGCGATCACATCTGTGTCAAACTTCTTGTCATATGCTCGGTTGATACAAGTGCGCAGCTCTTCTTCTGTAAAGTCAGTAAGAAGGCGGCTCATTACCTGATAAGCAGTTTCCTGATAAGTCATTCTGGAAAGTTCATCCATAGAAACATCAAGTGCCGGAATCTGTGTTGGTACAAACAGTCCTCCATCTTCAGAAAGTCCCTTTAAAATAGCCTGGGAAGCGGTTACCGGTTCTCCTTTTCCTCTGGTGCTCTGGTACATTACCTGCATTTGTTATTCCTGCCTTTCGCTTATTGTTATGAGGTACACATTCCGGAATCTGTAACCTTCCGACAGTCATCCTCTCTTTGTTATCATATTTTAACTTTACAGGTATTATACATACTTCACCGTGCTAAATCAACACCCAATTTGAAAAAGCCACCTGGAATTGTAATTTCCTGGCGGCTTATATCTCTTTATTACAGAATGTTACTGTTATTAAAATATTATTTTTTCACCATCTGAACAACATTTGTGTCATCTTCTGAGGTTTCATTCTCAGTGTTCTGTGACTTAGCTTCATCCGGGTAGGTGTAAAACTCGTGAACACCATATTTAAATAATTTTTTTAAATCCTTATCAAACCAGGACACGTTCTTTTTGTCCGCAGCAGAACGCTGAACAAAGAACAGAGCTCCTTCTGAATAGTCAGTTCCCTCTAATGCCTGTTTCACAGCTTCCCTGGTCTCATCTGTTACCGTTACTTCATAAAACTTACCATCGTAAACAGGTGAAAACTGAGGAATTCCATTTCTCTGATCCAGAATAACACCTGTAATGGTATCTGGAAATTCCTCATGGGAAAGGCGGTTCATAATTACATTTGCGATCAGTACACGACCTTTAATGTCCTCTGTGCCCGCCTCTGCCTCTACTATATGAAGCAAGTTATCATAATCTGCGTCCGACATGATCTTCGGATTTGCAGACATGGATACTGCAGCTGCATCAAGGCTCGCAACTGTATCAGCCATAGAGTCCCCTACATTCAACTCATCCACGTTTCCTTTTATCTGCTTCACGCGCTGGCCTACCATGACTCTCTCGCATGAAGTTCCAATTCTTGTTACAGATGTTCCTGCTGAAAGAGTATCTGCAACACTGGTTACCATACCGGCAATTCCGGTAGGCAGATCATACTCTACACTTCCAAGGTCAGTCCAGGCATCCGCGGATCTATTCTCTTTGTCCGAAGCTGCATATACCTGGCTCCGTGGACCAAACTCCGCCACCTTCGTTCCAACTGCCAAAATCATTGCCAACGTGGCGCAGGCGCTAAGAGCTACAAAATTATGTACAAGAGCATTTCCATTCTTTTTTTTCTGGGCATCGCTCTTGCAAGTTGTTACATGTTGTAAACTTCTTTTTAATTTCATATTCTTCTTTCCTTGCACTTCTGTTATGTTTTGATTTCTTTTATTATTTATTCTGTAACATTTCTGTAATTTATAGGAAAATTATATTTAATAAACTCCAAAATGTCAAGTTTTTTTTGCTTTCTATAGCTTTTTTCTCTAAAAACAGGTAAAAAAAGAAAGGCAACAAGAAAGAAATAGGATGATTCATTCAAAAATCATGTAATATTTTTGATAAATTTACCCTGTTTCTATTTGTCCCCTTTTATTCTTAGGTATGGTTATTTCTCCCCTTCTTATGGATTTTATTATAGCTTTTCTTTTTCTGTTCGTCAAACCTTTTTTATCGCCGAATTCTGACAAAAAGCGCCGTTACCTTTCAAAGCAGCAAACCACCGCACAGTCTTTTTTATGAACTGATTTGCGGTGGTTTGTCTTTTTGTTATCAAATATGCTTCTTATTATAAATAAGGTTTAAACAAATCTCTCAGCGGTTATTAATTGCTGTTACAAGTGCATCAATGGAAGCACGGATAATATCCGGGTCTACGCCTGCTCCCCACGCCATAGTTCCGTCAGGTTTCTTGATTCCAACATATGCTATAGCCTTAGAACTGGAGCTGCGCTCTAACGCATGTTCCTGGTATACTTCCAGAGAATACTTCAATTCGTATGCTTTCTTCAGGGCATTGCTCACTGCGTCAAGACGTCCATTTCCCACAGCCTCTGTGGTAATTGTTTTTCCATTAAATGTGGAGATTACCTTAGTTGTAATTCCCTCGCTCGTCTGCTGGAAGTGCACTTCATTAATGCTGTACGGCTGTCCCACATTCTCAAAAGTCTTTTTGAACAGATCAAAGATTTCATCTGGATGAAGCTCTTTATGAAGGTGATCAGAAACACCCTTGGCTGCGTAACCCATTGCCTCACGCATTTTTGGCGGAAGGTTCAGACCGTATTTTGTTTCCAGAATGTAGCCTACGCCGCCTTTGCCAGACTGGCTGTTGATACGGATAACATCTGCATCATAATTACGTCCAACATCTGTGGGATCAATTGGCAGATACGGAACTGTCCAGCGGTTCGGATCTTTTTCCTCGATCCAGTGCATACCTTTGGCAATTGCATCCTGATGGGAACCAGAAAATGCTGCAAAAACAAGTGCTCCACTGTATGGACTTCTCTCTCCAACTGTCATTCCCGTGCAACGCTCATACACCTCGCAGATGTGAGGCATATCGGAGAAGTCAAGCTTCGGATCTACTCCCTGGGAATACATGTTCATTCCAAGTGTTACAATATCAACATTACCAGTACGCTCTCCGTTTCCAAAAAGAGTTCCCTCGATGCGGTCTGCTCCGGCAAGAATTCCCATTTCAGAATCTGCCACACCACAACCTCTGTCATTGTGAGGATGTAAGGAAACGATTACATTTTCACGGCGAAGCATATGTTTGCACATATATTCAACCTGACTCGCATATACATGCGGCATGGAATGCTCCACTGTTACCGGAAGGTTGATGATACATTTGTTGTCCGGAGTCGGCTGCCATACATCGATAACCGCATTGCAGACCTCAAGGGCATATTCCGGCTCAGTTCCTGTAAAGCTCTCCGGACTATACTCAAACTGGAAGTTTCCTTCTGTCTGTTCAGCCAGTTCTTTTAATAATTTCGCACCTTCTACGGCAATCTTTAAAATCTCTTCTTTGGATTTCTTGAATACCTGTTCACGCTGTGCAACAGATGTGGAATTGTATACGTGAACAATAGCTTTGGGCGCACCTTTTACGGCTTCAAAGGTTTTACGGATAATATGCTCCCTTGCCTGTGTCAGTACCTGGATCGTAACATCTTCAGGAATCAGTTTGCGATCGATCAGGGTACGAAGGAACGTATACTCTGTCTCGGAAGCAGCTGGAAATCCTACTTCAATCTCTTTAAACCCAATCTGTACAAGAAGTTTGAAAAACTCAACCTTCTGTTCCAGGCTCATTGGGATGACAAGTGCCTGATTTCCGTCACGAAGGTCTACAGAACACCATGCAGGTGCCTTATCAATATAGTCCTTTTTTGCCCAGTCCATACAGGTTTCTGGTGGAAGATAATACTGTTTTTTGTATTTGCTTACATTCATCATTTTTTATTCCTCCATATTGTAAATTTAATTTTTCTCTTTTCTGTGACGGAAGGATTCTTTGTCTGCTGGGTCAGAGCTCAGTCTGATAAAGCAGCTTTATGTGGTATTAAATTCCAATGGAATTACTATCACATAAAAAAAGTCCTCCAGCTCTGCACACATACAGGTGCAAGAGACGGAAGACATACATCTTACGCGGTACCACTCTTATTTCATGAATAGAATCCATACACTTATCGGATACGGGATTACTCCTTATATCCTTTCCCTGTAACGGTGGAATCCGGCTGTGTCTACTCTCGCTTCTTCTAATCATTCGAAGTAATTTCAGACAGCTGCTCCAAGGCGAGTTCTACAGTTTCCTTCCGTCATCTCACACCACCCGATGACTCTCTGCGCTCCGATACCTGTGTACTACTCCTTATCAAAGCATTTCTCTTATATGTTCTTTGTGGTTATTACCTTAACATTTTTCAAGTCACTTGTCAATGACTAATCGGGGCAACAGGATTTGAACCTGCGACCTCACGGCCCCCAAATGACTTTCTTACTATACCCTATAATCCCTTAAAAATCAAGCATTTTATTTGTTTGATAGTAAAATAATTTTGATTACCTTGATTACTTTTTGTTATTTTACTTCAATTTCTTCAATAATTTTTGTTTTATATTTCAAATCTGTTGTATCAAAAGTGTAATATTTTTCATTTACTTCTTCAGTATGACCAAGCAAAGAAGCCGCGACTGTTGTAGAGACTCCATTACATTTCAATTTAGAATTTACTGTTTTTCTAAAAGAATGAATTCCTCTGTTCCTTATTCCTTGCTGCTTGCATTTATTTTTTATACAAGAAGATACTTTTGGAGCATGAATTCTACCGTCTTTATCAGCGAAGACCCATTCGCATAAAAATCCATTTATCTGTTCAACATACTTTACTGTGTTAAACAGCTTCTCAATCTCTTTAGTCTTTGGGAAAACTCTGTCTTTCTTATTCTTAGTCTTATCAATAATATACTCTTTTGTAATCCTATCGTATTTTTCAGACTTGTTAATGACAATGTAATCCATCTTAATGTCTTCCCATTTAAGCGCAACAATTTCTCCTACCCTCATCCCTGTTAAAGAAGCTAACTGTACTGCATATGTAGGGATATAATCTGGTTTTTTCTCATGGTCAAGATCAAATCTCTCATGTAGACTGTTCAAATCCAAATCAGAAAAAATTTTCTGCTCTAAAGGCTTTTCTTTCTCTACACAATATTGATAGAACTGTTTTGCCTGTAAGAATTCCATAGGATCACCAACAATGGCTTTATTCACTCTTGCGCTGTAGATTGTGTTCTTAATATAACTGAATAATGTTTTACATGCCTTTTTGCACAGTTCTTTTTCCTTAACCGTTTTTACGATAAAAACCTTTATATCTTCTTCCGTTATGTCCTGAATATTCTTTTTTACAAATGGGGTGCCATCGAAATATCTTTTGCGGTCTGTATTATACTTGCATACGGTATTGTGACAAACCAGAGAATCTTGGACACTACGCCAATGCTCATATGAATCTTTAAAAGTTTTTATCTTGCGTTCTTCTTTTTTGGGATTTTGGCGGTAATACTGAATCACTGCTTTTTCAATGGCTGCCTTTGTAGACCTTTTCACCTGTTTACGTCCATCTTCGCCATCTGGTAAATATGTATACCACTTTTGATTATTTCCTTGCCAAATCTTATATTGATGATTTTGTAAAATTTCCGCATTCTTCATCATCTCAACTTGATCCTGCAAATGTGGTAAGTCGATGATACCATTTTTGATTGCAAAATTCAACATTTCCTGTTCATTTGATCCAAGTCCCATTACTGCTGCATTTGTTGTTTCATGTGTTACACAATTTGTTATTTCCATAAAAATTACCTCAATATATTCAAAAAGAGCTTCCAAGAAGCCATTACCAGTTGCAGTAATTTCTTCTTAAAAGCTCTTTGTTTTATAAGAAAAACACAATAAAAATCTGATTATCCGCTAAAACACAGTATCTATCAGCATTTTCAAGGAAACAAACACATCAATTTACTACTTATTTACTACTAACGAATGAGCCTTGATACGCAAGTTTTCCTAGATATGCAAAGATATGGTACAGCACATCAGTATTGAAACAAGAAAAAATTGAATAACTTATAGACTATGGAACGCCTAAAATGACGTTCCTTTTCTATTTCCAGCCGTTCTTATTGGACGGCTATTTTATTACCCAAAATGAAAGGAGCATTAGATTTATGAAAAAGACATGGAAACGATTGTGTACGGGCTTCTTAGCTCTTGCAACTGTCGTTACTGCTTTACCGACTACACCCGTTCATGCAGAAAGTAAGCAATACTGGACGGAGTCAAACGAGCGTGTCGGTATCGTTGAAAAAGTAATGAATGACGGTTCGATTGGTTCTACCTTTAATGAGGGACATTTAACTGTTGAGGGCGAGGACGCTTACTGTATTGACATTAACACAGACTTTAAGAATGGTTACAAGACCAGAGCTGACGCAAGCTCACGCATGAGTATCGACCAGATAAGCGACGTTGCCTTATCTATCGAATATGTAAAACAGTACACAGACAGCCACAGCGGAATAGGCAAAAATCACGCTTACCTTTTAAGACAGCTTGTAGTCTGGCAGAGATTAAGCGTACATCTTGGCTGGCAATGTGATAACGTGCGAGCTTCTTATGATGAAATTCCAAAGGCAACGCAGGACGAAGTTTTCGCTGGTGCGAAAGCCTTTGTCAAAGAAAATAAAGGACGCTATGAATGTGGCGGTTATATCTACTCTGGCGAGGGGCAGGAATTGGGACAATTCTGGGCGAAGCTGAATGTCGGAAATGCGAAACTGCAAAAGACTTCCAGTAATACCAGCATTACAGACAGTAACGGGAATTACTCTATTGCAGGTGCAACCTATGGTGTCTTTTCTGATAAGGACTGCACGAAACAGCTTGCCACCCTTACGACTGATGAAAACGGCAATACAGATGTTGCAGAGGTAAAAGCTGGCACAGTCTATATCAAGGAATTATCCGCACCAGCAGGATATAAAGTAGATAAAACTGTATATTCCTTAAAGGTTGAAGCTGGAAAGACAGCTACCTTGAAAGTATCAGATACACCGAAAGTAACAGACACTTTGATTGAGCTTTTCAAGATTGATATGGAAACACAGAAAGACAATCCGCAAGGGAACGCTTCTTTAGCAGGTGCGGAATTTACATGGAAGTATTATGCTGGCTTCTACAATAAAGAAAATCTTCCTGCCGAAGCTACTCGTACATGGGTTACAAAGACAATCGCTGAAACAGACAGCGACGGGACAACTCATTACATCACAAAATTAGCGGACGCATACAAGATATCTGGCGACAGCTTCTATATGCAGGACGGTAAGGCGGTTCTTCCACTTGGGACACTTACTGTTGAGGAAACAAAAGCTCCAAACGGCTACTTGTTAGACGGTGCATATATGCAGGCTGGCGATAAGCCCGAACAGATTAAGGGCTTATATGTAACACAGATTACCGAGGACGGCGACCTTGCCGTACTATCTGGAAGTAACCAGTTTTCCGTATCAGACAAGGTTATCCGTGGCGGTGTGAAAATTCAGAAACGAGATTTAGAAACGGGCGATACGAAACCACAAGGAAGTGCTACCTTGAAAGATACTGCCTTTGACATCATTTCCTTAAATGATAATGCGGTATTGGTTGAGGGCAAGCTATACAAGAAAAATGAAGTGCTAAAAACAATCCATACAGACATTGAGGGTGTCGCTTCTACTTCCGCTGACCTTTTACCTTATGGAAAATTCCGTATCGTTGAGAGTGAAGCTCCAGACGGTTACTTGACAGACGGTGCGAAACCGATTGATTTTGCAATCACAGAAAATGGAAAAATCGTGGACTTAACAGACGAAGCCCATTCTATCTATAATCAGATTAAGCGTGGAGATATTGAGGGTATAAAAATAGGTGCGGGCACACATAAGCGTCTTGCTGATGTTCCTTTTAGGATCACAAGCAAGACAACGGGCGAAAGTCATGTTGTGGTAACTGATGATAACGGTCAGTTCTCCACTTCTGCTGACTGGGCTTCTCATAAGCACAATACCAACGCAGGAAAAACAAGCGAGGACGGCGTGTGGTTTGGAACTTCTGAACCAGACGACAGCAAAGGTGCGTTACCTTACGATACTTACATCATTGAAGAAATGCGTTGCAACAGTAACAAAGGCTTTGAACTTATCCCACCTTTTGAAATCGTGGTATCAAGAAATAATCTTGTGATTGATTTAGGGACTTTGACTGATGAATACGAAAAAGAAATCTCTATCCATACCACAGCGACCAGCAAGGACGGCGAAAAGACTATCCTTGCAGGAAAAGAGGTTACAATCGTTGATACTGTCAAATTAGACGGACTTACAAAAGGCACAAAATATCAGCTCAAAGGCTGGCAGATGTTAAAGGAAGAAAACGCAGAACTTCTTATTGACGGGAAACGTGTAGAAAACGATTATACCTTTGTCGCTGATGATGAAGAAATGAAAGTGGAAATTTCCTATATATTCAATGCGTCTGCTTTAGGTGGCAAGAACCTTGTTACCTTTGAAGAATTGTATGATTTCAGCAATCCAGACGAACCCGTAAAAGTTGCGGAACACAAGGACATTGAGGACGACGGGCAAACCGTACTTATCACAGAGCGTATCATCAAAATTCATACGACTGCTACGGATAAGGACGGCAACAAAGAGCTTGAAGCTGGAAAAGAGGTAACAATCATTGATACCGTAACCTTAGAGGGCTTAGAAGTCGGTACACAGTACAAACTTGTGGGCTGGCAGATGTTGAAAGAAGAAAATGCAGAACTTCTTATCAATGGAAAGCGTGTGGAAAGTGATTATACTTTTACTGCTGACAGCGAAACTATGAAAGTGGAAGTTGCTTTTACGTTTGACGCTACTTCTCTTGACGGCAAACAGCTTGTAACTTTTGAAGAATTGTACGATTTAAGCAATCCAGACGAACCGAAGAAAGTTACCGAGCATAAGGATATTGAGGATAAGGGACAGACGATTACCTTTAAGGAAAAGCCAGAAGAACCAGAGAAACCCGAAACACCACCGACACCAGAAAAGCCTAACAGACCTAGCGACAGTCCCAAAACGGGCGACAGTACAAATGTAATGGCATTTGTCGTGATGTTGCTTGCGTCTGCTGGTGGACTGGCTGGAACATATCTTTACAAACGCCGTAAAATGAAGAAATCGTAAGGCGGTAACGGTATGATGAAAGAAAAATCACGCTCTCCGCCGAAGCTGTCAAACGGCAGACTTCCGCTTATTCTGGCTTGTCTGCCTACAACCTGCAAGAACACGGATAGTCAAGGGTGCGTAAGCATTGATTTTACCCTTTACTATCTGGGGGATTGCTGGTACTTCCTAAACCGCCAGAATAAGAAATCACAATCAAAAAACTTATCAAAAATAAAAAGAAACGAGGTAAAACAATATGGAAATGAAATATGTCGTGCCAGATATGGCACAGTCTTTTGGAACTCTTGAATTTGCAGGCGAAAGCGACCATGTTTTTGACAGAGATAAAGATAACCGCAGATTTTTCGCAAGAAGAAGCTATAACCTTTATTCAGATGTGCAGAGAGGGGAAAATGTTGTGGTGGAAATTCCCGTGCAGGCTGGCGAAAAGCATTTCAAGTATGAACAGAAAGTAAAACTTGTCAATCCGAAGTTATACGGCAGAGGTTACGCAATCGGGGATATGGGACATACCGATTATGTGTTAGTTGCTGATGATATTGTAGCAGTTGAAGAAAAATAAAGGAGTGAAGAATTTATGAGATTATCAAACGGGTTTGTTATTGACAAAGAGAAAACATTTGGAGAATTAAAATTTACAGCGGTGCGTGATGTGTTCTTGCAGAATGAGGACGGGACACCGAGTACCCAGCTTAAAAAACGTATCTATGATTTGAAGTGCAGTCTGCATGGTGGAATTATCCCCGTGTCTGTACCGCCAGAAGTACCGTTAAGGGATTTTCCGTACAATGCAGTTGTGGAGCTTGTCAATCCCGTAGCAGATACGGTATCAAGAAAGACGTTTGGTGGTGCAGATGTGGACTGGTATGTAAGGGCAGAGGATATTGTGTTGAAGAATAAAGGCAACCAGAACGCAGGCAATCCACAGAATAATAACACGCAGGGACAACCGAAAAAACAAAATTAGAGATTAGATTTTTATTGTGAGGTAATTCGTTGAATGATATAATTAGGATAAATTGTGAGGTGCTTATCTATGAAAGTATTAGTTAGTTCATGTATCATGGGAAAAAACTGCAAATATAACGGTGGGAATAATCTCAATCCGAAAGTTGTAGAGTTTCTAAAAGACAAAGAGGTTATCGAAATTTGTCCAGAATTATTAGCGAATATGCCTACACCACGTCCTAGTGCGGAAATAGTAAATGGTATTGTCATGGATATAAATGGAAATATTGTTGATGAGGAATATCGTCATGCGGTACAGTTGGCTCTAAATGAAATAAGAAGTATGGAAATAGATTTAGTTATTCTGCAATCAAGAAGCCCAACTTGTGCAGTCAAGAATATTTATGATGGTAGTTTTACGGGAAAATTGATAAAAGGTCAAGGTCTGTTTGCACAAGCGTTAATTGAGGCTGGATATAAAGTGTTGGACTCAGAAGATTTTTAATGAATGGTAATGAAAAGGCAGTTAGTCTTAGGATTGACTGCTTTTTTCATACCCAGAAAGGAGTGATTGATTTATGCAAAAGATTTGGAATAAAGGACACCGTATCAGAGCCAGCGACAAGCACCTTGTCTACCACTTTTCCATAGGGACGCTTCTGTTTGTATTTGTGACGGTTCTTTTGCTACTGAATATCAAACAGCTCATGTGTACCGATTGGGAACATTTCAGTTTGTTAGAGAACGGCTTGACGCTCTCCCCTTACAACTTCATAACCATACTGATAGCGACTGGTGTTTGTGCATTGGTCGCTTTTCTGTATTACCGCTTCTGTTACGACAATTTCAAGAAGCTCCTGCACCGTCAAAAGCTGGCAAGAATGATACTGGAAAATAAGTGGTATGAAGCTGATACCGTGCAAGACAGCGGTTTTTTTACTGACCTGCAAAGCAGATCAAGAGAAAAAATCGTCTGGTTTCCAAAGATTTATTATCAAATGGAAAAAGGACTGCTTCATATCCGCTGTGAAATCACGCTGGGGAAATATCAAGACCAGCTTTTACGGTTAGAGGATAAATTGGAAAGTGGCTTATATTGCGAGCTGACCGACAAGACCCTGCATGACGGCTATATCGAATATACCCTGCTTTATGATATGATAGCGAACCGTATTACCATTGATGAAGTACGAGCAGAAAACGGCTGTCTTAGACTGATGAAAAATCTTGTCTGGGAATATGACGCACTTCCTCATGCTCTGATTGCTGGTGGGACTGGTGGCGGTAAAACTTATTTTCTGCTGACACTCATTGAAGCCTTACTGCATACCAACGCTGTTCTTTACATCTTAGACCCGAAGAACGCTGACCTTGCGGACTTAGGGACAGTTATGGGAAATGTATATCACACCAAAGAAGAAATGATAGATTGCGTCAATGCCTTTTATGAGGGTATGGTACAGCGAAGTGAGGAAATGAAGCGACACCCGAACTATAAGACGGGCGAAAACTACGCCTATCTGGGACTTCCCCCCTGCTTTCTTATCTTTGATGAATATGTGGCGTTTTTTGAAATGCTGGGGACAAAAGAAAGCGTGAGCCTACTTAGCCAGTTAAAGAAAATCGTTATGTTAGGGCGACAAGCAGGTTATTTCCTTATCGTCGCCTGCCAGCGTCCAGACGCAAAGTATTTCTCGGACGGTATCAGAGATAACTTTAATTTCCGTGTGGGATTGGGGCGTATCAGCGAATTAGGTTACGGTATGCTGTTCGGTTCAGATGTAAAAAAGCAGTTTTTTCAGAAGCGTATCAAGGGGCGTGGCTATTGTGATGTGGGGACAAGCGTTATCAGTGAGTTTTACACGCCTTTAGTCCCGAAAGGACATGATTTTTTGCAGACTATCGGCTCTCTTGCACAAGCAAGGCAGGACGGGACGGCGACGTGCGAAGCGAAAGGCGACGGCACGGACTAGCCGTTGCTGGTGTGGCGTTAGCCACGCCAGCAGGTAAAACCCCTCGGTATCTAACAGAGGGGTACGTTTGCAAATAGACAATAGACAAAAAACATAGGAAACATAAGGCTTCTGATATGGTTTTCTAGTAAAAATCAGTTGTGAAGTCGCCTTAAAAAACTTCACACTTTACAGATTGGGGGTATGGTTCTGAATGAAGAACAATGGATAAAAGAATTACGGGAGAAACGGATTGCTTACGGTATCTCACAAGGCAGGCTGGCGGTGGTTTCTGGTATCACAAGAGAATATCTTAACAAGATAGAAAGCGGAAAAATGAAGCCGTCAAAAGAACTTCTGGAAACTTTGAATAAGGAACTGGCAAGGTTCAATCCAGAAGCACCGCTTACCATGCTGTTTGATTATGTGAAAATTCGTTTTCCCACGCTGGATATACAGCACATCATCAAAGATATATTAAAACTGAATATCAATTATATGCTCCATGAAGATTACGGACATTACAGTTATACGGAGCATTATTCTTTAGGGGACATCTTTATCTATACGTCGGCTGACGAAGAAAAAGGTGTCCTTTTAGAATTAAAGGGGCGTGGTTGCAGGCAGTTTGAAAGTTACCTGCTGGCACAGCAAAGAAGCTGGTATGACTTCCTCATGGACGCACTCATAGACGGTGGCGTGATGAAGCGTATTGACCTTGCTATCAACGACCATACGGGCATTTTGGATATTCCAGAGCTTGCGGAAAAATGCAGGAAACGGGAATATATCGGAAAGTCCAGAAGCTATAAGTTTTATCAGTCGGGCGAGCTTATCAAGCACAGAGAGGACGACAGAGAATATATGGGACGTACCCTTTATCTTGGTTCGCTGAAATCAGATGTGTATTTCTGTATCTATGAAAAGGACTATGAGCAGTATGTCAAGTTAGGGACACCACTTGATGAAGCCGACATTATCAACCGTTTTGAGATACGGCTTCGCAATGAACGTGCTTACTATGCAGTACGAGATTTGCTGACCTATTATGACGCAGAGCAGACCGCCTTTTCTATCATCAACCAGTATGTGCGGTTTGTTGATGAAGAACCAGACAAGCGAAAAAATGACTGGAAACTCAATGACCGCTGGGCTTGGTTTATCGGCGATAACAGACAGAGTTTGAAGCTGACGACAAAGCCAGAGCCTTATACCTTAGACCGCACATTGCGGTGGGTACAAAGGCAGGTAGCACCGACCTTGAAAATGCTGAAAAAGATTGATAAAGGAAACGGTACAGATTACATGGAAACAATCGAACAGCAGGCAAAGCTCACAGAAAAGCATGAAATGATAATCAAACAGCAGACGACCCCTGCAAAAGATTTAGTAGAAAGTTAGGAGTGATAAAAAATGTGGGTATTATTAAAAGACTTCCTGCTGGTATCTATGGGAATGGGTATCGGCGTAGTCTTGATGTGTATTTTGAATGTCGGCAAAGAAGCTGACTGTGAAATGAAACAATTAAAAGAAAGTGAGGACAATTAAATGAATTTCGGACAAAATTTATGTGCGACTCGTTCCTTAGTGAAAAGCTAAGGCACTAATAAAAGAACGAAAAAGTTTGATTATTAGGAGAACTGATAATCTGACAGGTGGAATGATGAAGTAACGCTCTGAAACGCCTGCCCTGAGCCTCCGACAAGCATTGAATGAGGAAACTCAGAATGTTTGAAGCTCGGTAAAGACGGCTGAAAGATACCGTAATAGTTGATGAACATATATCTTCTATCGAAAACTATCCAGAGGTGGGTAGCGTATCCAACAGGTCGGGGGTCTATAAAATATCTATGGTTAGAATGTTCCACAAGGGACTGACGAAACAGCGAATGTACGGGTCTAAATTTGTACTTTGTAGAAATGCAAAGGTACGAGAAATCGTAGCTGGTGTGGCAAAGTAAGAATATAGGTTATGAAATGCCATATACCGTTACAGGCGGTATCAAGCCAGCAGGCTTATAGCTAGTGACCTAAGGATATATATGTATAGATAAGATTATCGGAACGAGGAAAGGTATTGGGTTCTCATCAAGAGAATAAGCTGACGAAGAACAATAAGCAGTTGAACCAATGCTGAAAAGCAGAGGGCGAACCTAAGAAATTCTTGTAATGGGAATGGAGGAATACCCTCAAGTCGTGTATATATTAGAAAAGTATTATGTTGCTTTAATAAGGATTACGAGTAAGATAAAAAAGCTCACTCAATTTCAAGCAAAGGAGTGAAGCCTTATGCCTAAAAATAAAAATGAAACATTGTGTGTAGAAGATTTAAGACACGCTGAATATTACGAAATGCAAAACACCTTTGATGATTTATATGCCAAAAGTAAGAATGGAGATATTTTCACTCATCTTATGGATATTATCCTATCGAGAGAAAATATATTACTGGCATATCGAAATATCAAAGCAAATGCAGGCAGTAAGACAGCAGGAACAGACGGTACAATAATTAAAGATATTGGCAAATTGCCAGCAGAAACAGTTGTCAAAAAGGTAAGATATATTGTCGCAGGCACTCCGCACGGGTATCGACCTAAGCCAGTAAGGCGAAAAGAAATACCAAAACCAAATGGGAAAACCAGACCTCTAGGCATTCCTTGTATGTGGGACAGGCTTATACAACAATGTATCAAACAAGTATTAGAACCAATCTGCGAAGCTAAATTTAGTGAAAACAGCTACGGTTTCAGACCTAATAGGTCGGTTGAAAATGCAATAAAAGCAACCTATAACCGCCTACAAATCAGCCAGCTACATTATGTGATTGAATTTGATATTAAGGGTTTCTTTGACAACGTGAACCATTCCAAACTGATAAAACAGATATGGGCTATGGGAATACGGGACAAGCACTTGATATTCATTTTAAAAAGGATATTAAAAGCTCCAATTAAAATGCCTGACGGCACAATAACATATCCAGAGAAAGGAACTCCACAGGGGGGAATTATATCCCCACTACTAGCCAACATTGTTCTTAATGAGTTAGACCATTGGGTAGAAAGTCAATGGCATGAAAATCCTGTTACAAAAAACTATGTGGTTCATATCAATAAAAGCGGTAGCCCATGTAAAAGCAACGCTTACAAAGAAATGAAGAAAACAAAGTTAAAGGAAATGTATATGGTTCGTTATGCAGATGATTTTAGAGTTTTCTGTCGCTACAAAGAAAGTGCTGAAAAAACCAAAATAGCAATTACTCAATGGATCGAGCAACGACTAAAATTGGAAGTATCACAAGAAAAAACAAGAATTGTAAATGTTAGAAAAAGATACTCCGACTTTCTTGGTTTCAAGATTAAAATGATACCGAGAAGAAAGAAGTTAGTTGTTAAATCACATATAAGTGATAAACAATTCAAGACCCAAAAAGACAAGCTGGTATCACAGGCAAAGAAAATTGCTTCTCCCTCAAAGGGAAAAACAGAATTAGAGGAAATAAGACTTTATAATTCAATGGTATTAGGTATGCAAAATTATTATCAGATTGCAACAAATGTAAATCTGGATTGTATGAAACTTAATAGAGCTGTAATGGCTATCTTCACTAACAGATTAGGTGCAAGCAAAAAGGGCAGATTGAGAAAAACAGGCAGACAACTTACAACAAAAGAAGCAACAAGATATGGTAAATCTAAAATGCTTCGATATGTTGCTGGCGAGGGCGAACCTATATTCCCTGTTGGATATATCCAACACAGAAAACCAATGGCAAAAGTGTATTCAGCAAACTGCTATACTCCAGAGGGAAGAAAATTTATCCATACCAATCTAAGTGTTGATAAATTACTGATGTATCAGTTGATGAAATTATCTTTGGAAAATCGCACAATAGAATACGCAGACAATCGAATTTCGCTATTTTCTGCCCAACATGGAAAATGTGCTATAACTCTGGAAGAATTTCAACAAGCTAATGAAATACACTGTCATCATATTGTACCAACTAGGGCTGGTGGTAATGACGATTATAAAAATCTTATTTTGGTAAAAGAGGCGGTACATCGTCTAATACACGCAAAAACAGAAGAAACAATACAAAAATATATAGCTCTATTGAAACTAAATAAAGTCCAGCTCATAAGACTAAATAAATATAGAGTATTAGCTGGCAATCAAGAATTAAACTTGATATAGGTCTACTACATAAATACTTTTCAATATAAACACGATGGAACGCGGAGTGCGGTGAAAGTCGCACGCTCCGTGTGAATGGGGGGAAAAGTTTGAGATATTTATAATATCAGGAACTTACCTATCCATATATCAATGGTTTTTATCAAACGCACAGAGCTTAGTGCTTATGGCAATCGTGGTTATCGGTATCTACTTAGGGTTCAAGCGTGAGTTTTCCAAACTTATCGGCTTCTTGGTAGTTGCCTTGATTGCTGTTGGTTTGGTATTCAACGCTGGCGGTGTGAAAGATGTACTGTTAGAGCTGTTCAATAAGATTATCGGTGCATAAAATTTTATTGTTGTGCTGATATGAGAATGGTATAATTTAGAATATGAAATAAAGTGAATACGATTTGAGGTTGAAAATATGATTATTTATAGCAAATTGGAAATCAATAGAATAAAAGATTTTTGGGAGTTATTAAATCGTTTAGATACTGAAACAGATTACATGATGTACGAACCAAATGAAAGAAAAGCGAAAACTACTATTCAAGAATTAAAATTAGATATTCAAGACAATGTAATTCAAGGTTTTGATTTTTTGCAAGTGGCAACAGAAAATGACAAAATAGTTGGTTATATTAGAGCAGAAAGAGGAAAATTTGAAAGAAATTTTCATACTGCATATATTGTTATAGGTATCTTAAAAAAATATAGAGGAAAAGGTATTGGAACTACTTTTTTTAATAATTTAGATTTATGGGCTAAAACAAATAATATTGTCCGTTTGGAACTGACAGTTGAATGTTGTAATAATACTGCAAAAAATTTGTATGAAAAAAATGGTTTTAAAATTGAAGGAATAAGAAAAAAATCAATGTTTGTTGCTGGTTCCTTTGTTGATGAGTTTTATATGGCAAAAATTCTATAAAATAAATTTTCAACTTCATTATTTACAAAGTAATTGGTCTTAGGATTGAGGTGTTTTATTATGAATGAGAGAGAAAAAATCATTCGCTTATGGTTCGATATGTGGCTTAAACAGCAAGATTTAGGAATGGATAAAATTTTTACAGAAGATGTTGTTTATACGGAAAGTTGGTGTCCTAAATATAAAAATCTTAAAACAGTAAAACATTGGTTTAATGAATGGAATACTCGTGGTAAAGTCATTATTTGGGATATTAAACAGTTCTTTCATAAAGAAAATCAAACTGTCGTAGAATGGTATTTTAAAAATGAAATGAATACGGGAAGTGTTGAAGAATTTGACGGTATTTCCTTAATTGAATGGACAGAAGATAACAAAATCAAATCATTAAAAGAATATGGTTGCAATTTGAATAACTACAATCCATATCAGCACAGCGATAGCCCTCAATTTAGAGATGAAAAAATAAGCTGGTTTTAAAACTTAATCAAATTATATCTATACACACAAAGCAGTTAGTCTTAGGATTGACTGCTTTTTTCTTACCAAAATTTCAGATTGGAGTGATGAAATGAACGATATTTTTAAGGATATGCAGGCAAAAGTCGGCTGTGATTATCTTTCCGACCTGCCCTCTTACAAGCGTAAGGTGTGGCATGAAATGAAACGACTGAACCCTGCCGATCATGAAGAAAGACAGTTAGAAGATTTTTCTAAATATGTGTTTGGTATGTCGTACCAGACCTTAAAAGATGTGATGAAACAACAGAAAGGACGTGAGGAACAATGCAGGAAACAAGGGTGCTGGTGGAAACGAAAGGAACAACTGGCGAAGAAACAACATCATACTGGTTCGACCTGCCGATAGATGTTGCCGAGTTTGAAGAAAAGTTAGGTGTCGGTGCAGAAAGTCAAGATTATTGTATTATCGAAAAGGTACTGCCCTTTGCTGATGAAATCCACGAACATACAAGTGTGTATCAGCTCAACGAATTAGATTTTATGTACCGCCAGCTTTCAAGCGATATGCAGGAAGAATATACAGCACTTCTTACCGTGTGTGAAAATTTAGAAGCACTTTATATTTGCAGGAACGTGATTACCGTTTATCCCGACTGCAAAAGCATGATAGATGTTGCAAGGCAAAAGCTGATGAACGACCCGACGTTCAAACATTTATCCGAGGACTGTCAAGAATACTATTTTGACTTTGAAGCCTACGCTTCTCACTTGCAGGAACACGGGAAATTTTTAGTAACAGAACACGGTATTTTTGAACTGCCAGAGTAGGAAATGAGGTGGTGCTTATGATTGATGATATGGCGGTTTACATTGCTAATCTTGGCAAATACAATGAGGGCTATTTAGTTGGTGCTTGGTTCACGTTCCCCATTGACGAGGAAGATGTGAAAGAAAAAATCGGATTGAATGAACAGTATGAGGAATACGCAATCCATGATACCGATAACTTTCCCATTGCGATTGGCGAGTATGTTTCCATTGAAGAACTTAATGAGATGTATGAAATGATAGAGGAACTTCCCGACTATATCGTAGAGTGTCTGGACGAATTTATCAGCCACTACGGGACTCTGGAAGAAGTCGTGGAACACAAGGACGATATTTATTATTATCCCGACTGTGAAACCATGACAGATGTTGCCTACTACTACATAGACGAATTGCAGGCACTTGGCGACATTCCACCCAGCTTACAGAACTACATTGACTATGAAGCCTACGGGCGAGATTTGGATATGGGCGGTTACTTTATTGAAACAAGCCGAGGTATGTGCGAGATACCATACTAACGCTGGAAGATCAGCGACAAGCATTGTTGCTACTGACAGCGTATTTCTCTTTTAAGGGACAGTCTGAAACATGGCTGTCCTTTTCTATTTTGAAAGGAGCTGAAAGAACTTGAAAAAGATTAAATCTTATACGGGTATCTGGAACGTGGAAAAAGTCTTGTATGCAATCAATGACTTTAACTTGCCCTTTCCCGTTACCTTTACACAGATTACATGGTTTGTGATTACGGAATTTATCATCATTCTGTTTGGGGATATTCCCCCACTTTCCATGATTGAGGGAGCATTTCTCAAATACTTCGGTATTCCCGTTGCTCTCACTTGGTTTATGTCGCAGAAAACCTTTGACGGAAAGAAGCCGTACAGCTTTTTGAAATCACAGATAACCTATGCCCTGCGACCTAAAATCACTTATGCAGGAAAAGCCGTAAAACTGCATAAGCAGATACTCAATGAAACAATCACGGCAGTAAGGAGTGTGAACTATGTTCCCGATAAAATATATTGACAATAACCTTGTCTGGAACAAGGACAATGAGGTATTCGCCTACTATGAGCTGATACCGTACAACTATTCTTTCTTATCCGCAGAGCAGAAATTTATCGTGCATGACAGTTTCCGACAGCTTATCGCACAGTCCCGTGAGGGTAAAATTCATGCGTTGCAGATTGCCACAGAAAGCTCAATCCGCAGTATGCAGGAACAGTCAAAGAAGCTGGTAACTGGAAAATTAAAGGAAGTTGCCTATCAGAAGATAGACGAACAGACCGAAGCGTTAGTATCTATGATTGGGGACAATCAAGTGGACTACCGCTTTTTTCTTGGCTTTAAGCTCATGGTTACGGAAGAACAGCTCAATCTGAAGAACATCAAAAAATCGGCGTGGCTGACGTTCACAGAATTTCTTCATGAAGTGAACCACACGCTGATGAATGATTTTGTTTCCATGCCGAATGATGAAATCAACCGTTACATGAAAATGGAAAAGTTACTGGAAAATAAAATCTCCCGTCGCTTTAAGGTGCGTCGCTTGGAAATCAATGATTTTGGGTATCTCATGGAACATCTTTACGGCAGGGACGGTATCGCTTATGAAGATTATGAGTACCAGCTACCAAAGAAGAAATTGAACAAAGAAACGCTGATAAAATACTACGACCTTATCCGTCCGACAAGGTGTGTGATTGAGGAAAGCCAGCGGTATTTAAGATTGGAACATGAGGACAAGGAAAGCTATGTGTCCTATTTTACCGTCAATGCGATTGTCGGCGAGCTTGATTTTCCGTCAAGTGAAATCTTCTATTTCCAGCAACAGCAATTCACATTCCCCGTTGATACTTCTATGAATGTAGAAATCGTGGAAAATCGGAAAGCATTAACGACAGTCCGCAACAAGAAAAAGGAATTGAAAGACCTTGACAATCACGCTTATCAAGCAGGAAGTGAAACCAGCTCAAATGTGGTGGACGCATTAGATAGCGTGGACGAGCTGGAAACGGACTTAGACCAGAGCAAAGAAAGTATGTATAAGTTAAGCTACGTCATACGGGTGTCTGCACCCGATCTTGACGAGCTGAAACGCCGTTGTGATGAAGTCAAGGACTTTTACGACGACCTCAATGTAAAGCTGGTGCGTCCTGCTGGGGATATGCTGGGGCTTCATTCTGAATTTTTACCAGCCAGCAAGCGATATATCAATGATTATGTGCAGTATGTAAAATCAGATTTTCTAGCAGGGCTTGGTTTTGGTGCGACACAGCAGTTAGGAGAAACTACGGGTATCTATATGGGCTATTCTGTTGATACGGGAAGAAATGTGTACCTGCAACCGTCCCTTGCCAGTCAAGGTGTAAAAGGTACAGTTACCAACGCTTTAGCGTCTGCTTTTGTCGGTTCGCTTGGCGGTGGGAAATCGTTCTGTAACAATCTTCTGGTGTATTATTCGGTGCTGTTTGGCGGTCAAGCACTTCTGTTAGACCCTAAAAGTGAGCGTGGCAACTGGAAAGAAACGCTCCCAGAAATCGCCCATGAAATCAATATCGTAAACCTAACAAGCGACAAGGACAATGCAGGACTTCTTGACCCGTTTGTGATTATGAAGAATGTAAAAGACGCTGAAAGTCTGGCAATCGACATCTTAACATTCCTTACGGGTATTTCTTCAAGGGACGGAGAAAAGTTCCCCGTACTTCGTAAGGCGGTGCGTTCCGTTACCCAGAGCGACAAACGGGGCTTGCTTCATGTGATAGACGAGTTACGCCGTGAAGATACGCCAGTATCAAGAAATATCGCAGACCATATCGACAGCTTCACGGACTACGACTTTGCACACCTGCTGTTTTCAGACGGTACGGTGGAAAATGCTATCAGCCTTGATAACCAGCTCAATATCATTCAAGTAGCGGACTTAGTATTGCCAGATAAGGACACGACCTTTGAGGAATACACGACCATTGAATTATTGTCGGTGTCTATGCTGATTGTGATTAGTACCTTTGCTCTTGATTTTATCCATTCAGACAGAAGCATTTTTAAGATTGTCGATTTGGACGAAGCGTGGGCGTTCTTAAACGTGGCACAAGGCGAAACTTTATCAAATAAGCTGGTTCGTGCTGGACGTGCTATGCAGGCAGGCGTTTATTTTGTTACACAATCTTCTGGGGACGTGTCAAAAGAAAGTCTGAAAAACAATATCGGCTTGAAGTTTGCCTTTAGAAGCACCGACATCAACGAGATAAAACAGACCTTAGAGTTTTTCGGTATCGACAAGGACGATGAGAACAACCAGAAACGCTTGCGTGATTTGGAAAACGGACAATGCTTATTGCAGGACTTATACGGGCGTGTCGGTGTGGTGCAGATACACCCAGTCTTTGAAGAACTGCTACACGCCTTTGATACCAGACCGCCCGTACAGAGAAATGAGGTGGAGTGATGAAAGAAAGGATAAAAGGTGCGTTCACAAAAAAGAAGATACTTCACGTTCTCAAAATGGCTCTGTTTGTCGTGGCACTCTCCCTTATCCTGCTTTCACTTCTGGGGACGGTGGCTCATGCGACGGGGCTTGTGGACGATACCATAAACGCAGAAAATCTTTACTCAAAATATCCCCTTTCCAACTACCAGCTTGATTTTTATGTAGATAATAGCTGGTCATGGCTTCCGTGGAACTGGCTGGACGGGATTGGAAAATCAGTACAGTACGGGCTTTATTGCATTACCAACTTTGTCTGGACTATCAGTTTATATTTGAGTAATGCAACGGGCTATGTGGTGCAGGAAGCCTATAAACTTGATTTTATTAACGATATGGCAGACAGTATCGGAAAGAGCATACAGACCCTTGCAGGCGTAACACAGAACGGCTTTTCTTCCACGGGCTTTTATGTCGGTTTCCTGCTTCTTATTATCTTGGTGGTGGGACTTTATGTTGCTTATACGGGACTGATAAAACGGGAAACAAGCAAGGCACTTCACGCTGTTATCAACTTTGTGGTGGTGTTCGTGCTGTCCGCTTCATTTATTGCCTACGCTCCCGACTACATCAAAAAGATAAATGAGTTTTCAAGCGACATCAGTACCGCTTCTTTGGACTTGGGAACAAAAATCATGCTCCCCAACTCTGACAGCGAGGGCAAAGACAGCGTGGACTTGATACGGGACAGCCTATTTTCTATTCAAGTGGAACAGCCGTGGCTACTTCTGCAATTCGGTAACAGCAACGCAGAGGAAATCGGAACAGACCGTGTCGAAGCTCTTGTATCGGCAAGCCCAGAGGACGAGGACGGGAAAACCAGAGAGGAAGTCGTGAAAACAGAAATCGAGGACAATGACAACAACAATCTAACAATACCGCAGGTCGTGAACCGTTTAGGTATGGTGTTCTTCCTACTGTTCTTCAATTTAGGGATAACGATATTTGTATTCTTGCTTACGGGCATGATGTTGTTTAGCCAGATACTTTTTATTATCTTTGCAATGTTTTTACCTATCAGTTTTCTACTTTCTATGATACCGAGCTATGAAAGCATGGCAAAGCAGGCAATCGTAAGGGTGTTTAATACCATAATGACAAGGGCCGGAATAACGCTCATTGTAACGGTGGCGTTCAGCATTTCCAGTATGTTTTATAACATATCCACGGACTATCCGTTTTTCATGGTAGCTTTCTTACAGATAGTGTGTTTCGCTGGTATCTACATGAAGCTGGGCGACTTAATGAGTATGTTCTCTTTGAACGCTGGCGACAGTCAAAACATGGGACGCAGGATATTCCGCAGACCATATCTGTTTATGCGACATAGAGCTAGGCGTATGGAAAGACGGCTTGCTGGTGCGGTTACTGCTGGCGGTGTTGCTGGTGCGGTGGCAGGTAGCACGATTTCAAACAGAAAACCGACAAGGAACACAGCCACAAAAGACAGTCGGGGCAATACATCTACTTCCAGCATGGGACAGCGTGCAGGCTCAAAGGTGGGGGCTGTCTTAGATACGAAAAATAAAGTGAAAGACAAGGCAAATGCTGTCAAAGAGAATATCAAGGATATGCCGACACAGACCGCTTATGCGGTGTATTCCGCAAAGGAAAAGGCAAAGTCCAGCGTGTCCGACTTTAAGCGTGGCATGGTGCAGGAACAGCTGTCCAGACAAACGGGACGCTTGGAAAGGCAAGAACAGCATAGGCAGAATATCGCTGACAAGCGTATGGAGCTTCAAAAGGCACAAGAAGCAAGGCAGGCACAGCGAAAGGCTGACGGATCAGCGACAACGGGAGCTACCCGTCCCCATGAGCGACCAGCCACAGCTTCAACCATTCCAAAGCCGAGTGCAGAAAAAATGCAGGAAGTCAAACGTCCTGCCACAGCAACCACTTCTAAAGCAAGTGAGCCAGTCAAGACAACTGTTATCAAAGAGCGTCCGTTATCTTCTGGTGCTTCTGATAGGAAAGCGACCCAGTCGGCACAGATAGCACATAGGCAGAATGTAGAAAAAGTGGTATCGCAGGAAACACGCCAGAATTACACCAAAGACCGCAGGACAAAGGTTCAGCAGACCCAGAGCGTCCAGAAGAACCAGCAGACCACAGAGAAAACCCGTAACCTTGTAACGAAGAAAGGACAGAAGAAAAAATGAAACTGAAACATATCGCTCTTATCGGCAGTCTGTTTCCTCTCCTCTTTTCTCTGGTGCTTTTCTTTGGTGTCCTCATTAGTGCGGACAGCGACGACGAGAACAGCAATTTTTCTTCTGGCATTACGGGTATGAACTTACCCGCAGAAGTCTTGAAACATCAGCCTATGGTGGAAAAATATGCCAAAGAATACGGTATTTCCGAGTATGTCAATGTATTGCTGGCTATCATTCAAGTAGAAAGTGGCGGTACGGCAGAAGATGTTATGCAGAGTTCGGAAAGTCTTGGTTTACCGCCTAATTCCTTAGATACAGAAAGTTCAATCAAGCAGGGGTGTAAGTATTTTGCGTCCCTGCTTTCTTCCTGCAAAAATCAAGGTATCGACGATTTGAATGTAGCGATACAGTCCTATAACTATGGCGGTGGCTATGTGGGCTATGTGGCAGGTAAAGGAAAGAAACATACATACAATCTTGCAGAGATTTTCGCCCGTGAGAAATCGGGTGGAAAGAAAGTAACCTACACCAACCCGATAGCCGTTGCGAAGAACGGGGGCTGGCGGTATGGCTATGGAAATATGTTCTACGTCGAATTAGTCAATCAGTATTTAACTGTTCCGCAGGTATCGGGAGAGCTGGCACAAAAGGTAATGAATGAAGCGTTAAAATATCAAGGCTGGAAATATGTCTATGGCGGTAGCAATCCCAACACTTCTTTTGACTGTAGCGGACTTGTTCAATGGTGCTATGGAAAAGCTGGTATCTCTTTACCGAGAACAGCACAAGCACAGTATGACGCTACCCAACATCTTCCTCTTTCGCAGGCAAAGGCTGGGGACTTGGTGTTTTTCCATTCTACCTATAACGCTGGTACTTATGTAACGCACGTTGCAATTTATGTAGGGAATAACCAGATATATCATGCAGGCGACCCGATAGGATATGCAGACCTAAGCAGTAGTTACTGGCAACAGCACTTAATCGGTGCAGGACGAGTAAAACAATAGAAAGGACTTGAAAATATGTTTAAGAAGAATAAGAAACAGACAGAAAATGTCAAAGAAAAAATGGTGCGTACTGTCAAAGTAGGCACACATAAGAAAACCGTGATTGCGTTGTGGGTGGTGCTTATCGCAAGCGTGAGCTTTGGGGTGTATAAGAATTTTACCGCTATCGACCAGCACACCACCCATGAAAAAGAAATCATTGAGCTTCGCTTGCAGGACACCAACGGGATAGAAAATTTCGTAAAGAACTTTGCGAAGTCCTATTACACATGGAGTAACAGCAAAGAAGTGATTGAAGCAAGGACGCAGGCAATCAGCGGTTATCTGACAAAGGAATTGCAGGACTTGAATGTGGATACAATCAGAATGGATATACCGACCAGCTCCACGGTTACAGATGTGATTGTGTGGAGTATCGAACAGTCGGGAACGGACACTTTTTCTGCCACCTACGAAGTAGATCAGCAGATAAAAGACGGAGAACAGACAAGCAATGTCAAGGCAACTTATACCGTGAAAGTCCATGTAGACGCTGACGGGGATATGGTAATCGTGCAGAACCCTACCCTTGCACCAGCAATCGAAAAATCAGACTATGAGCCTAAAACACCAGAAACCGACGCAAGCGTGGACGCTGATACTGTCAATGACGCTGCCGCATTTCTGGAAACATTCTTTAAGCTGTACCCGACAGCCACAGAAAAAGAACTTGCCTACTATGTATCGGGAAATGTGCTTGAACCTATCGGCAGGGACTACCTTTATTCTGAACTGGTAAACCCTATCTTTACAAAGGACGGGGGCAATGTGAAAGTCAAAGTATCCGTGAAATTCCTCGATAATCAGACAAAGGCAACGCAGGTATCACAGTATGAGCTTGTGCTACATAAGGATAGTAACTGGAAGATTGTAGGATAATCAAGAGAGTTCATTTATTGATTTATTTTTTCTTATGCGGTATATTTGAAAGGAAATATACCGCATTTGGTGTAACAGAAAATTTAATTTAGGAGTGATATTTTGATAGGACTTAAAAAACGAGATATAAAAAAAGCATTGAAAGCAGGTGCAAATGCTAGCGGTGTGTCTTTAGCTGATATACGGGCTGATATTGAAGCGACGATTGATGAAGCTATGAACAGTACAGACCCAGAGGTGCAGGCAAATTTCAAAAAGTATTTTGGGAATAAACGTCCTACGCCAGAAGAATATATTTACAAGATTACGAAAAAAACAAAAGTTAAGCTGTAAATAAAAACGCCGTGGTAAACAACTCACAGCGAGAAATCTGATTATCACGGCTTACAATCAGTTTTGGAGTAAATAATTTTCGCCCCAGTTACAAAGTTCATCAAGAATTGGTGTTAAGGTTTTTCCAAATTCAGTTAAGGAATACTCTGTTTTTGGTGGGACGACAGGATAAACCTTACGGTTAATCAATCCGTCTTTTTCCAGTTCACGAAGCTGTTGTGCTAACATTTTGTCTGTTGCTTTTGGAATGAGCTTATGAATTTCACTATACCGTAATGTTTTATTCATTAAGTGCCATAAAATGACCGCTTTATATTTTCCGCCGATTAGTTGAATGGTTGCTTCAACGGGACAACTAAAACCACAACAATTATTTTCCATGATGTTCTCTCACTTTCTTTTTAGGTAGTATATTACAAAATAGTGCGTTCTTGTCCAATAGACTATTACGGATATAATTATAGTATAGGTTGACCTAATTCACAAGAACAAAGGAGATTAAAAAAATGAATGTATTAGATATTGCAAAAAAGAGATATTCCGTTAGAACATACGAAGATAAGCCCGTAGAAAAAGAAAAGCTGGATAAAATACTTGCTTCTGCTCATGTTGCACCAACTGCGGCGAACTTACAGCCAGTTAAATTGTTGGTGGTGCAGGACAAAGAACGATTGAAAAGCATTGCAAAAGCTGGAAATATATATAATGCTCCATTGGCAATTATTGTTTGTGCAGACCA
This sequence comes from Ruminococcus sp. J1101004sp1_RTP21198st1_B9_RTP21198_201120, assembly GCF_040924245.1. NCBI lineage: Bacteria > Bacillati > Bacillota > Clostridia > Eubacteriales > Oscillospiraceae > Ruminococcus > Ruminococcus sp. J1101004sp1_RTP21198st1_B9_RTP21198_201120. The sequence continues at coordinate 148,656 of NZ_JBCOMI010000007.1, forward strand.
TTCAAAAGCGTGGAAACGACCTTTTGATAACAAACAGACAACAGATATTGACGCTACTATTTTGACAGACCACATGATGTTGCAGGCAACAGAGTTGGGATTAGGTACAGTTTGGGTATGCTTTTTTAAACCAAATGTAATCAAACGAGAATTTCAATTACCAGATAATTTAGAACCAGTCAATATATTAGTCATTGGTTATGGGAAAGAAACACCAGCAGACCCAGAACGTCATTTTGCTACACGTATTCCTATGGAAGAATTGGTTTCTTACGACTATTTATAAAAGGTTTGTAATTGTAATTTTTTAGACAATGAAAGTAACGGGTCGTGAAAATGCTTCACAGAATTGTGATCTGCATTATCACGGCTCTTTTACTCTCTGTTTACTTTCAAAACTGTAAGTGTAATTGAATACTGCCCTTGCTATAATTTAATCGTATTCCAAAACAAATAAATGTGGCAGGAAGAAAGGAGCGATTTTAATGGAACACATTTTAAATTTAGAACAAGTAAAAAAATACTACGGGGGTAACTCTGGAAATATCACAAAGGCAGTAGACGGTATTTCTATGTATGTAGACAAGGGCGAATTTGTCGCAATAATGGGAGCTAGTGGTTCTGGAAAGACTACCCTATTAAACTGTATCTCTACGATTGATACCGTAACCAGCGGACACATTACAGTCAACAATCAAGATATTACCAAAATCAAAGATAAAGATTTTGCTGATTTCAGACGTGAAAATCTAGGGTTCATTTTTCAAGATTTCAACCTTTTAGATACCTTAACGATTGAAGAAAACATTTCTTTGTCATTGGTAATCAACAAACAGAACCCTGCTGATATTGACAAACGAGTTCATGCTATCGCTGATAAATTGGGTATTCGTGATATTTTATCGAAATTTCCTTATGAAGTTTCTGGCGGACAAAAACAGCGTTGTGCTTGTGCAAGAGCCTTAATCAATGAACCGAAACTGATATTAGCTGATGAACCGACGGGAGCTTTGGACTCAAAATCTTCCAGATTGTTACTGGAAACAATGTCTGACATCAACAAGAAAATGCAGGCTACTATTTTAATGGTAACACATGACCCGTTTAGTGCGTCTTTTTGTAAACGTATTTTGTTCTTGAAAGACGGTAAAATATTCAATGAAATTTTCAGAGGGGAAAAAAGCAGAAAAGATTTCTTCAATGAAATACTGGATATATTAACCTTGCTCGGAGGTGAAGTGGGAAATGTTAGGTAAATTAGCGGTTAGAAATACAAAAAGAAGCATTAAAGATTATTTGATTTATTTGATAACTGTTACTATCGCATTTTCTCTTATATTTGCTTTTAACTTAGTGGCAAGTTCTGAAGAAGTAATAGAATTATCGACAGGCATGGATACGTTTAAGTATATTCTAGCTTTTGTGAATGTTGTTATTATATTTGTTATCTGTTTTTTGATTAACTACACCACAAAATTTATGTTTGAAAAGCGAAGCAAAGAGCTTGGAACATATATGCTTCTTGGAATTAGAAAAAAAGAAATTGCTCGATTGCTTGTAATTGAAAATGTGTTATTAGCGATATGTGCTTTGGTTTTGGCTATTCCTCTTGGGTTCATATTTAGTCAATTTGTATCATTGGTAATTGTAAACTTATTAGGTATTCCAGAAGTAATCTTTATTTCAATAAATTTTGTTTCCATAGGATTGCTTGCTATTTACTTTTTGGCAATATACGTATTGGTTCTGCTTAATCTTTTACGAAGAATTAGAAAAATGACGGTACATGATTTTCTTTATTTTGATAAGCAGAATGAAAAGAAAATGTTCCGTAGCAATAAAAAGAGAAATATTATTTTCATTGTTAGTGTTATATTAGGAATTACTGCTATTTTGCTTTGGGCTTCACGTTGGACAATGGAAAACAGCGGTAAACAAGAAACTCTTACGTATTTGATGATTAGCATGATGATGTTGATTATCAGTATTTATGGTGTATCAGCTACTTGTGCAGATATGTTGTTGTCGGTTTTATTGAAAAATAAAAAACTTAAATATCAAAAAGATAACCTTTTTGTAACAAGAACTTTTGCGTCAAAAGCAAGAACAATGAGTTTTACGTTCGGGACACTTTCCATGTTGATATTACTTTCTTTGTTATGTTTAAATTTTTCAAGTATCAATAAAGGAGTGTATAAAGCAAGCATAGAAATGACAGCTCCGTTTGATGTTCATGTGTTTGAAGAAAAACAACCATTTAAAGATTTTAAAGAATATGTGAATGTTGTTGATGAAGATTATACAATAAATAAAGCAATCGAATTTGATGTTTATAAAGAACCGAAACATCAAATGCAGAATTATTTTGACGTGCAATTTTATGATTATGACCCAGTAATGAAATTAAGTGATTATAACGAAATACTGAAATTAAAGAATATGGACACCATAGAATTAAGTAATGACGAGTATTTTCTTGTAACTAGCAAAGATTTGTTATATAAAGTTGAAAACAACAAGGATATTGAAAAAATTCAGTTGACAAGTGGAAAAGAATTAAAACTAAAGGGCATTGATACAAAAACGTATTGGTATCAAATAAATAATACTGGAAGATTTGCTGTTATTGTGCCTGATGAATATGTTCAAGGCTTGGAAGTATCTGAGCAACATCTGATTATAGATACCATAGAAGAAACAGATACAAAACTTAGAGAAAAAATCAAACAAGATTTGAAACATCGATTAGTAATAGTAAATGATGATGGTGAAACAGTCGTACAATATTATAGACTTTCTGTAAGAGGTTCTGCTATTGAAGAACAAAATACGATGACCGCTATGATTGCAAGCATTTGTCTTTATATTGCCTTTATTTTGATTTCGGCAGTTGGAACAGTTCTTGCTATTCAATCACTAAGTGACTCTACAAAGTACAAATATCGCTATCAAACATTAAAAAGATTGGGAGTGAATGATAAATCATTATTTAAAACAATCAGAAAGCAATTACTAATATTATTTGGTGTTCCAGTTATTTATTCAATTCTTGCAAGTTTCTTTATGCTGGTATCAGTCAATAATGTTTATAAAATTTATTTAGAAAGTGAGTATAGTTATTTAATTTACTTCGTAGTAGGTTTGGCGATTTTCTTCTTTATCTATGGAATTTATTGGATAGCAACGTATATCGGTTTCAAACGAAATATCAATGAGGAGAGTTAGATTTTTCTTGCTCTCCTGCTGTGGAATTATTATAATGGTAAATCAAGGGGGTGTGGAAATGAGAATAGCAATTATCGAAGATGATGAAATCACTCGTCTGGAGCTTTCTAAACTATTGAACACCCAAGGATATGAAACAGTCTTGTTGACTAACTTTGAAAATCTGACAGAGGAATTAAAGCAATATTGCGTAGAGCTGGTTTTGCTTGATATTAACCTGCCGTATGAAAATGGCTATGAAGTATGCAGGAAAATAAAACAAGCTATGCCAGTACCTATTATCTTTGTAACAAGCAGAGATACAAATGCTGACGAATTGAAAAGTATTCAAGTGGGTGGAATTGACTTTATCACAAAGCCGTATGACACGCTTATTCTTCTTGAGAAGATCAAGCGTGCATTGCAGTTATCAAACCCGAATAATTTCCGTGAGCTTGTTAAAAAAGATTGTACCCTTGATTTACATTTATCTATTTTGAAGTATCAAGAGAAAAGCATTGAATTGACAAGAAATGAATTTCGTATTTTATACTACTTCTTTATGAACGAAGATAAAGTTATCAGTAAGGAAGAACTATTGGAAAAGCTGTGGAACGACAAATATTATTTAGACGAAAATGTATTACTGGTTAATATGACCCGTCTAAAAAAGAAAATGAAAGAAATCGGTATTGTTCATTTATTGGAAAATATACGAGGAAAGGGTTGGAAACTGTGAGCTTTTTTACATTCTTAGAAGAAAAAATAACAGAGATATTGTTTCAGCTTTTCTTTCTTGCCTTAGTAGCATTTCTCTTGATTTTCTACGGTGTAGATACGCTATTTGTTGTATTGCTGGTAATTCTGTTCATCAGCATACAAGGGCTTTTTCAATGGTGTTTGTATCGGAAGAAACGTAAGGCTTCGCAACATATTATTGATTTAGTAGACGGATTGGAAGAAACCTACTATATTGCAGATGTTTTACCAAAGCCAAAAGAATTTCAAAATGAAGCCTATTACTACGCACTAAAAAAAGCCTGCAAATCTATGAATGATGAAATCGGTAAAATCACAGAGGAAAAGCAGGATTATCAAGAATATGTGGAAAGTTTCGCCCATGAAATTAAAATACCGATAGGAGCATTGTCTTTGACGTTCGATAATACGAAAAATTACACGTTAAAAAAAGAAACAGACAAGATATTTCAGTTGGTGGAACAAATGCTCTACTATGCAAGGAGTGAAAATACGGAAAAGGACTATTTTGTAAAACAGTTGCAGTTAGACGAAGTGATACATAATGTCATTCTGAAATTTCGTCATTCACTTATGGAAAGGAAAGTAATTATCAATATCCATGACATAGAGAATGTTGTATATACTGATGAAAAATGGCTGACATTCATTCTATCTCAAATCGTGCAAAATGCGATTAAGTATTTTGACAAGCAGGAAAACAAACTGACGATATACAGTCAAGACAACGGAACAAATATACTGCTTGTGATAGAAGATAATGGCTGTGGAATAAAAACGTCTGATTTATCCCGTGTATTTGAAAAAGGCTTTACTGGTTCTAACAGAAACAAGGCAAATGCAACGGGCATGGGACTGTATTTATCGAAAAAATTATCTGATAGACTAGGTTTGAAATTGGATATTACTTCTAAAGAAACGGAATATACAAGACTGACAATTACATTCCCAAAAGGAACAGTCCATAATTTACATTAAGCATTGAATAGTTGCTTATTGATGATAAAACAAAGGAAGTGATACACATGGAGTTATATCTTAATGATGTTTACCCTTATGCACAACAAATATCAAATTATATAGAACGAGAAATTTTTCAACAGAAATTAAAAGCAGGTCAAAAGCTACTTTCAATAACAAATTTAAGTAAAGAATTAAATGTTAGTAAACATACAATTCAATTATCTTATAAAATACTGAGAAAGAAAGAGTTAATCGTAAAAAAAGGAAATGATTTTTTTGTTACAAAAGATAACTGCTGTATAATAACAAAAATGAAAGAAGAAACAGATTTACAGATAATCAAATGTCTGCATGAATTAGCAGAAATGGGATATTCAAGAGAACAAACAAAATCCTTGATTTTAAGAAAATTAGAAACTTTAAAATTTCCTCAATAAGTTCGATTAGGCATTGCATAGTATTTTGCTGTAAGGGGGCTTGAGTTATGGAATGTTTTAAGTGCAATTCTTTACAATTTAATTCCACCTAACAGTACACTATTAAAAAATAAATATTATTTAGCTTTAAAAGCTCGTACAGACTATATGTTTTGTGCGGGCTTTTTTCATACCCGAAAAAAACTTAAAAATTTTTCAAAAGAGGTCATTAAATCACACCTAGCTGTCCTTATATGGTGCGGAAAGAGGGATAAACACTTTTCAAATCATAAAGGAAAGGAGGTGAGATTGATGAAACCGTCTGACTTCCAGAAAACAGTTCAATGTCGTTTTGAAAGTTGTTTAAAGAAAGTTGTTCGTAGTGTCGTGAAAGATTATTACAAGGAATTAAACCGTCGTAAAAATAAAGAAATATCTTTCAGCGAATTGCCAGATGTCATTGTTGATAAAATGACTGTTTGGGACGACTACGAAACAGATTATACAATCTTTTCAGTATGTGGCATTGATATTCGTGTCCTTGATGATGAATTGGCAGAAGCATTGAAGAAACTTCCAGAAAGAAAACGCAATACTCTGTTGATGTATTACTTTTTGGAAATGACAGAAAGTGAAATTGCCAACTTGCAGAAAATCACGCAAAGCGGTGTATTTAGAAATCGACATCACGCTTTGGAAATTATGAAAAAAATACTCAAGGAGGAACATTAGAAAATGAAACAGTTATTTAAAAAGCCGTCCTATTACTTGATTTCATCAGCTATGGACGGAAACGAAAAAGCGATTGAGAAATTGCTGGCATTTTATGACCCGTACATATCAAAGTGCTGTTTACGTTCACTTTATGACGAATATGGCAATGTTTATATTGTTGTAGACATGGAATTAAAAGGACGTATCAGAGAAGCACTTATCAAAATGATTTTAGGTTTTGATATTGAAGATATGGACTTAGAACCAGAAGAATAAGCAGTTTTTAGCGGAGCATGATTTAATATCCCCCCCTCTTTCCTGCTCTGCCACCTGCTTTTATATGAAAGCAACACGCTTTCGCCACAGCTCTTTGACAACTGAATAAAGCAGACAGATACGTTTGTGAGATGGCGAGCCACGGGGACTGTACGCCACGACCTTTTCAAAAGAAAGCGAGCGACCCACGCAGTGATCCGAGAGCGACTGTTGGAAAAGTTGTTTTGCCACGACCTATCCTCACAGAATAATGATACGTCCGCATGGTGCGGTTCTGCCCACAAGAATGGGAATAGTTGAGATACTAATGGAGCTTTCCAAAGCCGTCTGCCTGCTTGTAAAAAACGACACACAGTAAAGGGGGTGCATAGATTATGAACAATACTGATGTGCCTATTTGGGAAAAATATACGCTGACGGTTGAAGAAGCGTCCAAATACTTCCGCATTGGCGAAAAGAAATTGCGTAAATTAGCCGAAGAAAATCTTGACGCTGGCTGGGTTATCGTGAACGGCAACCGTATTCAGATTAAGCGAAAACAATTTGAAAAAATCATAGATACATTGGACGAAATCTAATGTCATTGAGCCGTAGATATGGTATAATAAGATATAGCGTATCACGGCTCATTCCATGACGGAAAGGAGCTTTACACTATGTCTAATGTGAAACGAAAAGACAGTAAAAATCGCAATTTGCGTAATGGAGAGAGCCAGCGAAAAGACGGAAGATACGTTTATAAATATACCGATATATACGGAAAGCCACAATTTATCTATTCTTGGAAACTTGTACCGACAGACAAGACACCTGCTGGAAAGCGTGATGATATATCGTTGAGGGAAAAAGAAGCACAGATAAAAAAAGACCTTAACGACGGTATCGACACAGTCGGTGGTAAAATGACAGTCTGCCAGCTTTATGACAAGAAGAACAGCCAAAGAAAGAACATCAAGAGGGCTACTGAAAAAGGACGACAGTATCTTATGAACGCTCTGAAAAATGACCCGTTGGGTATGAGGGCGATTGATACTGTTAAGCAGTCGGACGCTAAAGAATGGGCTATCAGAATGAGCGAAAAAGGATATGCCTATAAAACGATTGATAACTACAAGCGTTCCTTGAAAGCGTCATTTTACATGGCGATACAAGACGACTGTATCAGAAAGAACCCGTTTGAATTTAAGCTAAGTGATGTTCTGGAAGATGATACGGAGCAGAAAGTTATCCTTACACCAGAGCAGGAAGAACGCCTGCTTGCCTTTATGGAAAAGGACAAGATTTACAGCAAGTATTATGATGAGGTTGTGCTTCTGCTGGAAACGGGACTTCGTATTTCTGAATTTTGCGGATTGACGACGCATATTGATATGCAGAATAGAATACTCAATATAGACCACCAGTTATTGAAAGATAGCGAAATGGGCTACTATATTGAAACGCCAAAGACCAAAAATGGAAAACGGGAACTTCCATTGACAGAACGTGCTTATCAAGCAATCCAAAGAATACTAAAGAACAGAGGAAAAGCACAACCGCTGATTGTAGGTGGTTACAGCAATTTCCTATTCTTGAACCGTGAGGGCTTACCTAAAGTTGCAGGAAACTATGAGGGCATGGTGCGAGGACTGATTAAGAAGTATAACAAGTATCACACAGACAAGTTACCGAACATCACACCACATTCATTCCGACATACTTATTGTACGAATATGGCAAACAGAGGAATGAACCCAAACACCCTGCAATATCTCATGGGACACGCTAACATAACCATGACACTTGGCTATTACGCACACGGTACATTTCAATCTGCAAAAGCAGAGCTGGAAAGACTGGCTTGTTAATATCGGAGCTTATATTTACTACTCATTTACTACTTTTGGTTGCATTTTCATGCTGGTAAATGCCAGCTTATGCAAGGTATCTTCCAAAAAGAAAATACCGATAAAGCTCTAAAATACGGGATATATCGGCATTTACCAACTTATGAAAAGATAATCAGAAATTTAGTAAGTTTTTAATTCTAAAAAATTACATCCTTCAAAAATCACTCATGCAGCATTTCGCTCATCTCAAACTTTTGAAATCTCTTACCTGTTTCTTGTCATGTGCCTGGATTTTCTTGTCCAAGTGTTTGTCAATTTCCCTCAGAATAGACTCTGTATCTTGCGCACCATCAATATAGAAGTTATTTACATAAGTGTTTCCACTTAGATTCTGAATATTTTGGATATTCTTTTCTATAGCTTTTGCCATTCCAGCATAATCAGGCATGTTTTTTTGTGTAGCAATAGTTGAATTATCTAACAACTGTTTCGTAAAATTAGCGTCAAACACCTTGTCTCCCTGGTTTAAAAATGTGAGCGTACCGTACTGCTTGGAAAAGACAGATTCCATGCCTTTCTCATTCACTCTGTAAATTCCAGATTTATTTACATAGTTTGTTCCAGAAGCATAACCGGTAATATTTGTAAGTCCAGACTGTGAAATCTCACTATCAGATAATCTGTAATGTCTTAATATTGAAGAAATAGCATTGATTGTTCCGGCTGTGGATAGTCCTGCATTCTTCACAGCATCATTAATAGCTGTAGTCATTTCTTCCATATTAGAGCTTATAGTATTAATCCATTTATCTAGATCTTCACTCATATCAGCAGACAACTTGTCAAGTGCGTCTGTCTGCATACTATAAGCATGATCTGTGATTGTATCATTCAGATCTTCTTTTGCACTATCCAATTGCTCTTGGAGCTTGGCTTTTCTTGCCTTATCTTCTGCACTGGTGCTTCCTTCCAACGCCGCAATCTGTCTCTCCAACACTTCAATATCTTTAGTCTTATTTTTCAGTGTTTTGTCATAGTCATAATAGTTTTTCTTGGCTGACAAAGCTTCTTTCCTCTTATCAATGACCTTGTTCAGCACATCCAACTCAGCCTGAGACTGGGATTTCACCAGCTCCAAAATGGAATTCCTGGAAGAATAAATATTTGCAGTGGTACTCTTGATATTTGCGTCAACATCCTTGAGCTTCTGGTTATATTCATCCTCGCCAAACTTCCCAGCGTTGTAGTCATTGATAATCTGCTGTCTTTCCTTTATATAGGTTTTCAGATTTTCTGTGGAAGCATTGATATCATCTACATCCAACGTAATTGACAATGCACCTGATTCTGTAAGAAGTCCTGTGTTCTTATCAATTTTCATATCATCAGAAATCAGAGATTTAAGACCATCCAGCTTATCACGGAACCTGTCAACCTTTTCTGCAGCTCTTTTAAACTGTTCTTCGTAATAAACACCAATCTGAGATTGCTTCAATTCCTCAATTTGTGTGTCATAGTCTGCCACAGCATTTTGCGCTTCTTTGATTTTTGTCTGCATGTCCAGCCATTCTTGTGAATTTTCCACGATTGTTCCAGCTTCAACGCCATCATCTAACTGCTTAGTCAATTCATCAAGCTCATTCTGTTTAATTGCCATCTCAGCCTGAGTGTTGCTTATCTTTGTGTCATAGTCAGAAGATTTTTCGTAATCTCCGTGAGCTTTTGCCAGGTCTATATTCTTTTCCTGATATTTACTCAATTGCTCTTGGTAACTTAGAAGTGCTTCGTAATATGTCTTCGCATTATCAAATTTCGTAGATACCGCTTCCACTGTAGCCTGAGCAGATTCCACCTCGGCTGTCATAAGGTTTTCATTAGCTTCTGCAAGAGCATTTGTGGCAATGGTTACATTCTCTTTCTTCTTTTTACTGTCTGCTAAGGCATTATTGTAGGCGGTCAGAATTTTTAACTGCTTTGCATCAGTGATTCCAGTTGTATCAATTTCTTTGCCAGCTGCAATCTTTTTTTTCTGAGCTGCTGTAAGCTTCTTACTGTTCTTATATTTCTTCTGAAGCTTTGCAAATTTTTTGTCAGCTTCTTTCTTCTGCTTATTAGCTGTAGCGACATTGGCATTTGCTTGCTCAACAGCAGTTTTTCTTGCATTCTGTTCTAACTTCTTTCCAGAGACTTGCTGGTCCACCAGGCTATTCATATATGATAATGAATCACCGGAATCATACGCGGTTAGAGCTTCATTTACATTTGATTTCATGGAGTTATATGTAGAATTAGAAGAATTATAATTAGATTTTGCCGTAGATAATTTAGATTTTGCAGATGTGGCTTTCTTATTCGCTTTGCTCTTGTTTGTCACAGCCTTATTATAAGCGTCAGCTTTTTTCTTCTGGGAACCTGACATACCAGTAGTATCAAGCTTCTTACCAGATTTCACCTGTTTCTTCTGTTCATCAGTAAGATTTGTTTTCAGTAAGGATTTAGCAGTAGATTTAACCTTATTATCAGCTTTTCTCTTTTCACTGGAAGCTTTTTTATTAGCAGTCTTCGCAGATTTCAACGCTTTGTTATCTGATTTCTTCTGATCCTGAGCTTCAGCCAGATCCTCTTTCATTGTCTGCGCAAGAACAGCCTGAGTAGATCCCCCTTTTGTTGCAGCGGTTAATCTGGAAGAGACAGCATTAATACCATTATATCCAGTAGTCAAACGATCAATCTTTTTCTCAGCTTTCTCTGTAGGCATGTTAGCCCATTGCTCAAACAACTTCTGTTGTTCATTTCTCAGATCAATAACAGCCTGTTTACAATCTTGTGCTTTCTCATACCAACTCTGATATTCTGAGATAGCTTCTGCTAAAGCCTTACCCTCATCTGTGCTAGTGTCCATATCTTCAATATGATAAGCACCGGACTGTACCAATTTTTGATATTTCTTAGGAATTGGTACATTTATTTCTCCACCATCACTATTGTAATAAGTGTATTTTTCAGCAACAGAATTGGCTTTCTTCATGTAAGCAAGCTCACCTTTGGTGTTAGCTTTCATCTCATAGTTCATGGTTTTCATCTGTTTCTTTAATAAAGATGTCTTTAATGCAGATGTGATATAATCCGTAATCTGATCTGATATTTTCTTAACCTTTTTCTCCCATGTTTCCAGCTTCGTAGCAACCCAGTCAAATGTTTTCATAGACTTCTTTACGGTTTCTGTGGATTCTTCCGTAGCTTTGGTATGACTTGTAGTAGCTTTGGTATCTGCATTGGTAGCACTGGTAGCCTTTGCAGTGTTACCACCGGATACGACAGATTTTTGCGCTTGCTTTACACTGATCCCACCTGTTACCATAGCATTGCCTGATACAAGAGCTTTCCCGGATATATCAGGACTTGTACCAGACGCTAACGCAATTGCTCTTGAAGCTGTAAATCCATTGCTTAACAATTCCTCGGTCTGTACATGGTTAAATACAATTGCATTCTGCGGAATACTTGTAAATTCTGCTCCGTTATCACCAACTGTATACCATCTTCCAGTATGTGGGTTAACGATCATCTCTCTGCCTAATTCTCCCACAAGAGTAGTACCAGGGTGCTTATTTCCCCAATCACCTGTAACTTTAGCAGTTCCAGATACGTGAGCCGTTCCATTCACGCTATTAGCCCCATTAGTAGGAGCAGAAGTGTTTCCCCAATTAATGTGTCCTACAGCCTGAAATTGAGTTTTTACCTGTGAAATATCATTACTCCACAACACCGTACCGTCACTTTTCTTTTGAGCAGCGGCGTAAGCATCAACTTTTGTCGTATCATTATCCCAATCAACTTCACCTTTTGCATCATGCTTTGTTTCTTGGAATCCAATAATAGCAGAATCATCTATACCGGCTTTTACCATGACTTCATTTGTAAGCTTATTACTAATGCTGTCCTGGATCGTATCAATTGAACTATCATCTATAGATAATGTAGCTTTTACATTTGTATCAAGCCCTTTAATCTTATCTGCTACAGCTTCCACATTTGCCTGGGCTTCTGAGGTGTCCATTCCAAGTGTCTCTTGCATCTGCAATGTGTTCTGCGCTGTCTGGAATTCTTGCAACAATCCAACAGCTTCTCCAATCTTACCGGAAACCTGGCTTACATCAACATTCATTACAGCTGGTGCTTCTAATTGTTGTTTCTGAGCAACGCAATACTGAATAATTGTATTCGCCTGATCTACTTCTGATGAATCCACGCCTACCTTTGCTTTAACACTGTTCATCTCTGATATGGTATCATCCAATGCAGAACATTTTTCTTCTGTTGTCTGTAAATCAGACACATCAAGATTAATCTTCAGGTCTTCATTCCCAGCAACACTACGTAATGCCTCTGAAGCTTCAGTGGCAGCTACAGCAATATCACCCATTGTCTGAATGCCTTCATCCGACCAATCGAAGTTGGCTCCAAATTCCTGCATCTCACCGAACATTGCTTGAACCATAGGCATTGAAAGATTCATACCCTCAGCAAAATCTTCCATGGTCTTCCCACCTGCTACCTGGTAGTTTTCACCAGCTTCATCCAGGACCATAAGACCTTTATCCATAGCATTTTTGCAGAACTCTTCTATATTAAGTCCGGCTCTTTCACCATCTTCATTGCGTGTAAATAGGTTATCTATACTGCTCAAATAGGAATTGATCGCATTTTCATCTGTACTGTCTACTGTATCTGGAATGAGGAAGTCTAAAGAAGCTTGATAATCTTTACGTCCCACTCTACCATAAATGTCTGAGTCTGTGTTATTTAATGTATCGTCAATCTGCTTAGATGCCGTAATTGCATCGTCAAACATATCACCGCTCTCAGAGCTATTCTGCGCATCCTTCCACTGTTGATAAATTCCAATAGATTCCATCAATGAAGAATTTAACAAATCAAGCTGACTACACTGATCCACGATAGCATCATTACATGCAAGTAATCCATCAATCTGTTCCTGGATAGATTCTGCACTCTTTCCAGTAGCATCCGTATTATCAAGGAGCTTCTGACGTAAGGCTTCAATCTGCTTGGCATTTTCTAAGTATTCTTGCTGTTTCTGAGCTTTTGCCGTGTTATTTGTGGCAACTTGTTCTTCCACTTTTGCATTTGTTAATTTTTTAACATTCTCTTCATTTAGAACTAAACTGCCATTAACGTATTCAAGGCAATCCCTATAGTCAGCCAGCGCATCTGAAGAAAAATCATCATAGCTTACAGATATGCCAATAGACTGAGAGTCCAACGCCTCTTGCACAGAACTAATTTCCTGTAACAGATTTGAACTGTCCTCTTTGGCAAGATCAGAGAAAGACATCTCCACATTGCTTGCACTATCAGCTACATTATTCAATCCATCAGCAGACATATTACTGATATAACCCAAATTTCCAAGTGCTGTAATAAGTGGTTGAATTTCACTAGCAGATGTACCGGAAATTATTCCTGCTTGTTCTGCTGCCTGAACGAGATAATTAATGGAATCCACATCACCTGAAGACACAGCAGCCTTAAAATCAGCATCGTCCATATTTAACTTCTTGATTTCTTCAGCTACAGATTGTAAATGCTTCTGGAATCCATTTTCACCCTCACCGGAAAGAGCTTGATTGAACTCATTCGCTTTAATAGCCGCAGTATTCAGCTGATCTCCAATTTCTTTGAACTGTGAGGAATACTTAGATGCGTCTGTGTTCATTAACACTTGAACGCTTTTATTTATATCATCATAATACTGCTTTGCATCTGCAATCTCGTCTGCATTTCCACCTGATATTGCATCATTGTATTTATTTACAGCGTCTTCATATTTGTTCAACCATTCCAAAGCAGTCTTACCAGAATATTGTTGTTTATCGGAAAATAACTCAGCTTGTTTCGCCTGATTGTATAAATCCTGATATTCTGTCAAAATGTCATTGGCTTCTTCCAAACCACCAGAAGCATAATCAGATAAACTCGTCAGCACATCACTTTCACCGTATTGCTCTTGGATTGATCTTATTTCGTTCATAAAATCATTCAGAGCATCTTTAGCAGTAGAAGCGTCTGCATTGAACTCAATTTCAAAATTACCAGTTCCTTCCATGCCTTCCTGAAGCTTGAATACATCATCACCATACTTCTTTTTGAGCTTGGCGATTGCCTGGTTAATAGCATTAGACTCTTCAGATCCGTTATCAGAATACTGTCCAAGATAAGCATGGCGCTCTTTCTCCATCTGCTTCTCTGCTTCTTCAACGCCTTTTTTATTCTCATTGAGGAATCGCTTTGATTCTCCAGTAGAAAGTTCCTTCAGTTTTGCAATCTGTGTATCAAGAGAATCATTAATTAAATCCAAACCTTGTACTTGGTTTCCGTAACTCTCTGTTAATGAGTCTTGGATTTCCAGCAGATCAGACTTAGCCTGATAAGCTTCCTCTTCAGAAAGTGTACCATTATCCAGCGCAGTACGAAGTTCCGTAATCTTATCAATGTTGCTCTGCAATGAGGTATTATTATCCTCCCAAGCGTTTCCAGCTTCTTGCGCTTTGTCAACAGCTTCTTCAATTGATCTTTTATATGCGGAAAAAGCTGATACGACAGCTGTTACACTTGCAGCAATTAAGATCAGAGGATTGGCTAACAATGTAGACATTAAGCCTGATAGCGCAGAGCTAAGAGAAACTGTTGCTCCGGTAGCAGTCGTTTCAGCACTTGCTAATCCCATTGAAGCTACAGCAGCACTCGCCTGTGCTTCCGTCATTCCTTGCCCCATTAACACCGCTACTCTTTGCGCATCTGATAATGCTGTACTGGATAATACAAGTTTAGTTTGGGATTCTGAAAGACCTTTCGTGAGATTAATTAGATTTGCCATATTAGAAACGTCAAATGTTCCAGCGGATTCCGCTGCTTTTACCAACTTCAGAGCATTAGACAGATTTGAAAATTCTTTTGTTGCACTGGTAACCATAGTTACTAACTGACTAAGAGCATATGTAGCACCAGCTGTTCCAAGTCCTGCCAATGCTCCTTTTAGAAGTCCTGTTTTCTCCGTGAAGTCTACAACTGCTTTGGAACCATCCAAGAATCCAGCATATAAATCTCGGGAGATCACACTAGATGACAATGATTCCAGGGAGGCTTTTAAGGAATTAGTCTTTGCCTCAAGTCCTTCCAAGTAGAGATCAAACTTTTGCTCACCACTGCCTTCTGAGTTAGCAGCAACATCAGTATATTTTTGTACTCTGTCGTAGTATTGCATTAATATACGAAATTGATTCTGCATGCGTTGGCCACCAAAAGCAATTGAGGTGGCGTTCTGCTGTGCCTGGTTCATGGTGTCCCACTTAGAAGCAAGTGCATCTAATACATCAGAAGCACTGTTGTATTCCGTCATAGTTTTTCTAAGATTAATTCCTACATTTGCAAGTGTGGTCTCAACATCAGACAGCTTTTCAGTCGTTCCATCTTCATCTACCAACTCCAACTTACCGGATTTAATATTAGTCATACGAGCCAAAATAGACTTCATAGCAGTTCCCACAGTAGACATACTTTGCTGTGTGACTTCACCGATAGTTGCCACATAACCCAATAAACGGTCCATAGAGATTCCGGCTTGATCCGCAGTAACAGCAACTCTTGACATTGCTTCAGCTAGACCGGCTGAATCTGTAGCCGAAACGAGGTCAACTGACGAAATCTTATCAACTACCGACTCAGCAGCATCAGCCTGTAATTTATATCCATTCAAATTTGCTGTAAGATATTTTGTTGCATCTTCAGAGGACATGTTACCAACCTTAGAAAGAACCATTGATGATTTTACAAGATTATTGACTTCATCAATTGATTTTCCCTGTCTAATCCAGGCATCTGCTCCTTCACTGACCTGTGTGGTAAGTGATCCCAACTCTTTTGCCAGTGCATTATAATCATTCATCATACCGTGTACTGTATTATAATTAGCACCTGTCGCAAGCTGCAAAGCTACTGTGGCATTGTCTAGCTCCTTGACCGTGCTCACTGCATCTCTGGCAGCATCACCTACTTTATAAATAGCATCTGTCAACAAATTAGCAGCTGTAAATGTGCTAAAAGCGTCTTTCAGTGTACTGCCAAAACTCTGGAACACACTTTGTCCCTGAACACCTGCGCTATTAAGACCATTAATGATATTCTGCATCTCAGCATACCCGGATGTATCAATGGTTGGAACGCTATTTCCACCACTGTTCACAGCCCTCTCAACAGAGCTTCGCAGACTATCTGTATTAACCCTCAAGTTGATTTCAACGTCTGTAATCTGATTAACAGCCGCCTGAATATCAGCTGCCATTTGTTCTGAGTCAATCTTAAATTTAATAGGTAACTCTACATCTTTCAGTGCAACTTCCAGATCAGATTCCAAACTCTGCTTATTTACTTGAATGTCTACCTGAACTGGCTCGTCCCCAGTTGCCAATTGACTAATTGCAGACCTCATCTGAGACAGCAACTCTTCATCATTGATCTTCACATTAATCTGAACCGCATCTTCAGCACCAGAGGTAGCAGACTGAATAGCATTCCGGATATCAGATACAATTTTTTCTGTATTAATATCCACATCAAGATCGTATGTATTCTTCACACCTTCGGAAGCAGTCTCAATATTCTGCTGAAGTCTTTCCCGAATCTGGTTCGACATTGCTATCACATTGTCAAAAGCATCAGCTTTAATCCCAGCTGCCTGATCTGGTGTCATATTTTCCGCAGATATAACCTGAGTCATGTCCTGTCGTGCCTGAGCCAGAACTTCAAAAGCTCTTTTAATCTGGTCTGCTTGTGTAACAATGTTATCGGCAAAGTGTTCAGGAAACATGCTTGTCATTTCTCCCCAGATGGAGTCAATAGACACACCTTTACTTGCTTCTCTGACAATATGACCAATGTTATTATTTAGAAGCTCCTTGTAATCATCACCGGACAAAGCTTTCTTCAAATCATCTGATACATAAATCTTCTTATCTTTGAAATAGCTGTAGAACTGGTCGTAAATCCCCATTTTGCCCTGAATAATGTTGGCATTCTGAGAAACACTGTTCGCAAGATCACTCAGCCCAGATATAAAAGCATTACCTTTTCCACCTTGTAAATTAAATTCCTTACCATTCCAAGTCTTACTTAACTCAGACATTACGCTGTTGATCTGTCCTTTAAGTTTACTGATTGCTGATTTATCCGTTATATTAAATGCGTCCGCTAACTGTTTACTCAGCCCAGATGTATCAATTTTTGTGGCTTTCAGTCCTTTTTCAATGCTCTTTGCCAGATTGTGTGCATCATCATTACCTTTAATATCAATATCAAGAGTTACTTTTTGTTTTTTTATAGAATCAAGCTGTTCCTGGACTTTAGATAAATCCAGGTCAGCTCCAATTTGCATTACAAAATCACTCATCTTTTGCATCCTCCTTTATTCTGTTTATTGTAAATATATTTATATTTTTCATAATAATAAAAGATATATAAATATATATTTATGCTATTTTGTTATAAAATCATTGGGTTTTATAAGATAATAAATATAAATAAATGAGTATTATTATATTTTTATATATATTTATTTTTTAAATAAATGTATGAATTTTGCCGATAATATATGGCTTTTTGATGTCTTTATAGATATATTTATTTG